>NZ_JAPTFX010000002.1:0-92595 GCF_030985895.1 Stenotrophomonas sp. Sm6012
CTGACCCACCGGAGCGGTATGCTCCCCAACCTGGACTCTACTAAGTAGCTAGTGGCCCTGAGAAAGGGGGCAGGTCAGAGGCGTAACATGAGCAAGACGCTCGCGGATGTCGCTCAACAACTGCAGGACGCTAACAAGAAGGTGCAGTTGATCTATGCCTTCAATGGGACAGGAAAGACGCGGCTGTCGCGGGCGTTCAATCAGTTGATTTCTCCTAAGGAGGCGGGCGACGAAACGATGCCGTCGGCGTTGGCCGATAAGAAGGTGCTTTACTACAGCGCTTTTACCGAAGATCTGTTCTACTGGGACAATGATTTGGGGCGAGATGCCGAGCCCATGCTGAAGATCCAGCCCAATGCGTTCACTAAGTGGGTGCTGGAGGAGCAAGGCCAGGACCAAAGCATCATTACCACCTTTCAGCGCTACACTAGCGACAAGTTGACACCCCATTTTGGCGTGGATTTTTCCTCGGTCAGTTTCTCGTTTGAACGTGGAAATGAGGCGCATGAGCCCCACATAAAAATTTCCAAAGGTGAAGAAAGCAACTTTATATGGAGTGTTTTCAATGCCTTGCTGGAGCAGGTTTTTGCAGAGCTGAACATCCCGGAAGTGGCCGACCGCTCCACCGATGTCTTCAACAATCTGGGTCACATCTTCGTGGATGACCCGGTGAGCTCATTGGATGAGAATCATTTGATCGAGCTAGCGGTGAATTTGGCTGGGCTGATCAAATCCAGTGAATCCGGCCTGAAGTTCATCATCACCACGCACAGTCCGTTGTTCTACAACGTGCTGTTCAATGAGCTTAAGACTAAGACCTGCTACATGCTGGAGCGTTTCGAAGACGGCAGCTACACGTTGACGGAAAAGCAGGGCGATTCAAATAAGAGCTTCTCGTACCACCTGCACCTGCTACAGACAATCGAGCAGGCCATTGCTGATCGCAGGGTTGAGCGGTTTCATTTCACCCTGCTGCGCAATCTCTACGAGAAGACGGCCAGCTTCTTGGGCTATCCGAAGTGGTCTGAGCTTCTGCCAGATGACAAGCAGCTGTATTACGGGCGCATCATCAATTTTACCAGCCACAGTACGCTGTCCAGCGAGGCCGTTGCGCAGCCATCGCCTGCCGAGAGCGCGACAGTCAAACTGTTGCTGGACCACCTGAAAAACAGTCATGCCTTTTGGCAGCCACAGGGCGCCTGACCAATGAACGACTACAAGGTGATTGCCGAGTCCAAGAACTTCATCGTCCTCGACCAGTACACCCGTGAGTGGAACGTTGCCGAGAGCTACCAGAGCGAAGGTGATCTGGAGCGGGAGTTGATCCAGGATCTGGTCAATCAGGGCTATGAGTTTTCTTCGTCCATCAGGACCCCTGCCGACCTGCTGGCCAACGTGCGCGTGCAGTTGCAGGCGCTCAACGAGGTTCAGTTCGCCGAAGGTGAGTGGCTGCGATTCGTCGAGTCCTGGCTCGACAAGCCCAGCGATGGCATTGTCGAGAAGGCCCGCAAGATTCACGATGACTACGTTCATGACTTTGTCTTTGACGACGGGCGCATTCAGAACATCTATCTGCTCGATAAGAAGAATATCCCCCGGAACAAGGTGCAGGTGATCAAGCAGTTCGAGCAGGCGGGCGCGCACGCCAATCGCTATGATGTGACTATTTTGGTCAATGGCTTGCCTTTGGTGCAGGTGGAGCTCAAGAAGCGCGGCGTAGCGATTCGTGAAGCTTTCAATCAAGTGCACCGCTACAGCAAGGAGAGCTTTAACAGCGAGCAGTCCTTGTTCAAGTACCTGCAATTGTTTGTGATCTCCAACGGCACTGACAGCCGCTATTTCGCCAACACCACGCAGCGAAACAAGAACAGCTTCGACTTCACTATGAACTGGGCGAAGGCGGACAATACGCTTATCAAGGATTTGAAGGACTTCACCGTCACCTTCTTCCAGAAGAACACGCTGCTCAACGTGCTGCTGCGCTACTCGGTGTTCGACGTCAGCAATACGCTGCTAGTGATGCGGCCCTATCAGATAGCAGCCACAGAGCGAATCCTGCGGAAAATCAACAGCAGCCATCAGGGCAATAACTGGGGCGGAAAGGAGAGCGGCGGCTTCATATGGCATACCACGGGCTCGGGCAAGACACTGACTAGTTTCAAGGCGGCGCTCCTGGCTACAGAGCTGGATTTCATCGATAAGGTGATCTTCGTAGTTGATCGCAAGGATCTGGACTACCAGACCATGAAGGAATATCAGCGTTTCTCGCCGGACAGCGTGAATGGCTCGGAGAATACGGCTGGCCTAAAGCGCAACCTGGAGAAGGGCGACAACAAGATCGTCGTGACCACCATCCAGAAGCTCAACAACCTCATGAAGAGCGAGGTGGACTTGCCCATCTACGGCAAGCAAGTAGTGCTAATCTTCGATGAGTGCCACCGCAGTCAGTTTGGTGAAGCCCAAAAGAACTTGAAGAAAAGGTTCAGAAAGTTTACCCAGTTCGGCTTCACAGGCACGCCCATTTTCCCGGAAAACGCTTTGGGAGCCGAGACTACTGCAAGCGTATTCGGCCGTGAGCTGCACTCGTACGTGATCACTGACGCAATCCGTGACGAGAAGGTGCTGAAGTTCAAGGTGGATTACAACGATGTACGCCCGCAGTTCAAGGCTATCGAGACCGAGAAAGACGAAAAGAAGCTGAGTGCGGCCGAGAACAAGCACGCCCTTCTGCATCCGGACCGCATCCGCGAGATCACCCGGTACATCCTGACCCACTTCCGGCAGAAGACCCACCGCCTGCATGCGGGTAGCAAGGGCTTCAACGCTATGTTTGCCGTCAGTAGTGTGGATGCCGCCAAGCTGTATTACGAGTGCTTCCGGGAGTTGCAGAAGACCAGTGACAAGCCACTGAAGGTGGCGACCATCTTCTCGTTCGCGGCCAACGAAGAACAGGATGCGATTGGCGACATCCAGGACGAGAGCTTTGATGTGTCGGCCATGAGCAGCAGCGCCAAGGAGTTCCTGAGCGCAGCAGTTGCCGACTACAACGCGCTGTTCAAGACTAACTTCAGCGTGGATAGCAACGGCTTCCAGAATTACTACAGGGACCTGGCCAAACAGGTGAAGGCCAAGGAGATCGACCTGCTCATCGTGGTGGGCATGTTCCTGACGGGCTTTGACGCGCCTGCGCTCAATACGCTGTTCGTCGACAAGAACCTGCGCTTCCACGGGTTGATGCAGGCTTACTCTCGTACCAACCGCATCCTCGATGCTACCAAAACCTTCGGCAACATCGTCACCTTCCGCGACCTTGAACAGGCCACCATCGATGCCATCACTCTGTTCGGTGACAAGAACACCAAGAACGTAGTGCTGGAGAAGAGCTACTCCGAATACATGGAAGGCTTCACCGACGCGGTGACTGGTGAGGCGCGACGCGGCTTTAAGGACGTGGTGCAGGAGCTTGAGGCACGCTTTCCAGACCCCACAGCGATTGAAAGAGAGGCCGACAAGAAGGCCTTCGTCAAGTTGTTTGGCGAGTACCTACGCGTTGAGAACATTCTGCAGAACTACGACGAGTTCGCCAGCCTGAAGGAGCTTCAGAGCGTCGACCTGACGGATGCCGCTGAGGTGGAGTCCTTCAAGGTCAAGCACTACCTGAGCGACGACGATCTGACTGCTCTGCAAGCCATCACTCTCCCCGCGGAGCGGAAGATCCAGGACTACCGCTCAACCTACAACGATGTGCGCGACTGGCTGCGGCGGGAGAGGGCGGGGGCCGAGAAGGAGCAGTCGACTATAGACTGGAATGACGTGGTTTTTGAGGTCGATCTTCTCAGGTCGCAGGAAATCAATCTGGACTACATTCTGGAGCTGATTTTCGAGCACAACAAGAAGATCAAGAGCAAGTCAGAGTTGGTCGAGGAAATGCGGCGTGTGATACGTGCAAGCCTCGGGCAGCGCGCAAAAGAGGGCCTGGTGGTTGATTTCATCAATCAGACCGACTTGGACAAGATTGGCGAAAAGGCGAGCGTGATTGAGGCCTTCTACACTTTTGCCCAGGCGGAACAGCACCGTGAAGCGCACGAGTTGATCGTTGCCGAGAATCTCAATACTGATGCCGCCATACGCTACATCACTACCTCACTCAAGCGCGAGTTCGCCAGTGAGAACGGAACAGAACTCAACGCGGTGCTGCCCAAGATGAGCCCTTTGAATCCGCAGTACCTGGCCAAGAAGCAGAGCGTGTTCCAGCAGATCGCCGCGTTTGTAGATAAGTTTAAGGGAGTGGGTGGGCACATCTGACGAGCAGTGAATTAGGCGGAGGGCGCTGAAATGCGTACAGCGTTCTGTTGCTGGGCGCCATTGCACGTAGCAAAATCGATGGGTAGTGGGCGTTCCATAGCGAGAAGCCACCCCGCCGTGCACTGGCATAGAAGGCTCCTGCGGAATTTGGGTGAGAACACGGGCCCAAAGCAAATTCCCGGGTGACAAAAGGGGGCAGACTCCCAGCTTATGGCACTGCCATGGGGGGGCAACTGCCAACAATTCAAGAAAGTGGACAGAACTCCTGTGAACCGAACTGAAAAAGCTTTCATCGCAAGAGGGGTTGACTCCGGGACTGCCCGGAAGCTCAGAATTGATGGATGGTCAATTTCGAAAGTAAAGAGTGCTTCGCAGGACGAGTTGGAGGCTGCGGGGCTTAGTGCGGAATTTATCGCGAAGATATTCAAAGAGCAGCGTCCGCCAATCCCTGATGATATTCTTTCAAAGCTTCTTTTCGATAATAGATTTCAATGCTGTGTTTGTCGCGACCCAAGCCTGCCAATCATCGTCCACCATATAGAAGAATGGGCTCGGAGCCGTTCTCATGCGCCGGAAAATCTCGCAGTATTGTGCTTGGCGCACCATAGTGATGCACACTCAAAGAAGGAGTTGGCGCAGAATCTCGATGCTAAAACGCTGGCAAGGATGAAAAGTGCTTGGCAGGAGGAGGTGAGGAGATTTGATTCAGAGTCGATACTGAAGTCCATGCGCCTTGAGTATTCAAACTGGAACTACATTAATGAACTCCGCGTTTTTGAAATAGCTAAAGAGCTCCAAATTGACTGTACTCGTGTCGACCATTTCTCCACCCTTGTAGCGATGGGGGTCGCGGAGCCTGTCGGGCTACCCGCTCCTGTCGCCAATCAGGACAGTCTTTTCTACAAGTACGAAGGTCCGAAAATAATTGGTCGATACTTTTATACGTCAGAAATTCTCAATCGTGTTATATCACTTCTGCCGATAGTAAATGTCTCCGATTGGCTCGAGCGTGCCGTTCTAGGCTTTGCCTTGGTGCCGGGAGACTTTATTTTCGTTCAGGGCGCTCATACCTTCTCGCCTCTTGGGAAGAAGAGGAATGGGAGAGGGCCAGGTCAGGTTTGTCGGGGGTATAGGGCGGCCAATCACGTCGAGATTAGCTTTATATTCGACCGCTGGGAGGCTACTTCAAGTTCGGCAAAAAGCCAATGGCTTTCTGGTACGAAGAATCAAGGTAGTCTAGTGCATGTAAAGGATATCGTCCGAGACAGTGGGAAATTGCTGGTAACTGGAACTGTCCTCGGAATTTGCTCGAACCTTGGTGATCTAAAGACCCGTGAATATGCAGCGAATCTATTGGCAAGCGGTGGGCTTGATGGGCATTTCGCGGGCAACGAGGAAGAAGACGATGAAGATTTGGATGAAGAAATAGATTTCATCTAGATCTGGCCCTAATTCGGTAACAGCTTAAACAGCGGGTTAAGTTCCGTGCCTCAAGACTAGCCTGTATGCTTTTGCAATCGTGGAGATCGGCTCATATCCGGAAGCATACATTCAGTTCAGGGGAGGTCTGTGGTGGGCCAATGAGGGCAACGAGGATCATTCGGGCCTTACCTCGTGGCACGCCCACTCAACCAACCCGCGGCAAGCCAGAAACAGCCCATCCACCACCCCCTCATCCAAATGCCGCTCCGGCTCCGCCGCCACCCTGCAGCGGTCTGCCGCGTGCAGCACCTCCAGCACCGTCAGCGCGCCCACCATCGCGCGCTCGCTCTTCGCCAGGCTCACGCGGCGGCCGGGTGACACATCGTTCTCGGGCCAAGGCAGCCCATCGGCTCCCTCGCCTGCGCGAATGCGCGTGAGGATGCCGAGCAGGGAGTTCAGGTCGGGCAGGGGCGTGTCGTCGTTGATGGGCTCAACAACGGTGTACGAGGAAAAGGTGTCGGACTTTTTCATGACGTCGGCTTCCGTGGCTGTACTTAACAGCGCCACCCTGAAGAAGGTGGCGGACGATGCGTGGCTGCAAACCGGGACGAAGTAGTGCCATTACCGGTGGGTCCGAAAACCCCCACGCACCGCCCGCCATACAGGCCGACGGATTGCCCGCCGACACCGCTTGGGGACGGTGCCGACGGACAAGCGCAAACAACTGGCACAACAATCGTCGCGGGTTTGCAGACCCGGAGCCACCCGTTGTCGGTGGCGCGCCATGTTGTTTACGCGGTCGCTCCGAATACCAATTGAAATTCGCGAAGAGATCGCAGAATTCGAGAGCGGGAATCTATTGTGGCACGCACTATTCGTGCCGTAGGCCTCATGACCCGACGCATTCGCGCAGTCGCGCTGCTGATCGCGAACAAGAGCGTCGCAATCGCCCGTGCCTTCAGGGGATAGCGAGACAGCCGCCTTTACAACAATTCGTATTCCGAACCGGGTCGCAGCACCGCACGATCAGTCAGGCAGGCCGAAAAGCGGTCCAAAGCCGACACCGCAGGAAGGCGGCAGAAACCTCAACCCACGCCGTCCTCAATCACCGCCGTATTCCCTACCAGCAACTCAATCATCGCCCTTGCCGCCGCCGACTGCCGCCGATGCGGTGCATAGATCACCGAGAACGGCCGCGACCGCCCCCGCAGTTGAGGCAGCACTTCCACCAGCTGCCCACGCTGCAACCGTTCGCGCACGATGAATTCGTAGCTCTGGCAGATGCCGATACCCTGTTCGGCCAGCGACACCACGCCCAGCACATCGTCGGAGGTCTCGATGGACGAACGCGGCAGCCAGTCCACGTCGCGCTCGCCGTCGCGGAAGATCCACGGCGCCAACCGCCCGGTGCGCGGCATCACAAACGGCAGGCACAGGTGCTGCTGCAGGTCGTCCAGCGTCTGCGGCGTACCCCGGCGCAGCAGGTACTCCGGCGAAGCCACCAACAGCAGTGGCGCATCCTCCAGCTTCCGCCCCACCAGCCCGCTGTCTGGCAGCTGGCCCAGGCGGATGGCCAGGTCGAAGCCTTCGGCCACCAGGTCCACGTTGCGGTTGGTGATGTTCAGTTCCACCTGCACCTGCGGGTACTGCTGCGCAAAGCGCGCCAGCACGGGCGGCAGCCGGTAGTGGCCATAGGTGGTGGGCACGCTCAGGCGCACGCGGCCGGCCAGCGCACCGTCCTGGGCCAGTACGTCGCGCTCGGCGTCGTCCAGCAGGCCAAATGCCGTGCGCACCTGTTCCAGATACAGCCGCCCGGCGTCGGTCAGGCCCACGCGGCGGGTGGTCCGCTGCAGCAGCTGCCGGCCCAGCCGCGCTTCAAGGCGGGTGACCGCGCGGCTCAGCACCGAGGGCGTGGTGGACAGCGCCACCGCGCCGGCGGTGAACGTGCCGTGCTCGACCACCGCCAGGAACACCTCTACATCGCCCAGGTAGTCGAACTTGCGGCTCATTTGGCTCTCCGGGGAACAGATGTTTTGCGATGGGGCCAATTTATCGCCGCTGGGGCGATGAATAAAGTGGCCGCCATTCCCTGATAGGAGCTCCCCCGTGAACATGATGACCCGGCTGGCCGCAGCGCTGGCCCTGACCCTGGCCGCCAGCGGCGCGCAGGCCGCCAATGTGCTGGTGGTGCTATCCGACGAGAACCACCTGGACCTGAAGGACGGCAAGGTGCTGCCCACCGGCTTCTATCTCAACGAGCTGATGCAGCCGGTCAAGCTGCTGCTGGACGCAGGCCACGAGGTAACCTTCGCCACGCCGCAGGGGCGGGCGCCGACGGTTGATGCGTCCTCGGTGACGCCGGCGTACTTCGGCAACGATGCGGCGCAGCTGAAGCTGCACAAGGAACTACTGGAGAAGCTGGCGCTGACCTCGCCGACGGCCTCACCGGTGGTCAGCCTGGCGCGCGTTGAGCAGCAGGGCTACGCGCGGTTCGATGCGGTCTATATTCCCGGTGGCCACGCGCCGATGCAGGATCTGCTGAAGAGCCCCGCGCTGGGCCGGTTGCTGGCCGACTTCCACAAGCGCAACAAGACGACAGCGCTGGTCTGCCACGGGCCGATCGCGTTGCTGTCCACGTTGCAGGATGCCAACGGTTTCGTAGCGAAGCTGAAAGCGGGCGCGACGCCGGCCACGCCGAAATGGATCTACAGCGGCTACCAGATGACGGTGATCAGCAACCAGGAAGAGGAGCAGGCCAAGCCGATGCTGGGCGGCGGTGAAATGAAGTTCTACCCGCAGACCGCGTTGCAGCGGGCGGGTGCGAAGTTCAGCAGTAACACCGCGCCGTGGACCGGCCATGTGGTGGTGGATCGCGAGCTGATCACCGGGCAGAACCCGGCTTCGGCGCTTGAGGTCGGGCAGCGGCTGGTGGAGCGGTTGAAGTAAGCCATGTTCTGCATCGCATGCGGTGCCGTGGCACCATGACGGGCTGGCCTCGTCCTTCGGGGCGGGGCCGGTTTTCCAGGGAAGCCCTTCAATACGACATGCGAACGTCCATCCGCTTCATTCTCTCCGCCCTGTGCCTAGCCCTGTTGTCTGGCTGCGCCAGTGGGCCGGACTACCACCATTCCAATCGCGAGATCACCAGCGCATTCGTGGCCGACGACGGCAAGCTGTACCTGCTGCCGGTCTATGACGAACCAATGCGCTTTGATGCGGCGCCGTTCCGTGATTACCGTGCCCTGATGGACAGCCCGCTGCGCGAGGCCGTGGTCTGCGCGCAGCTGTACTTCCGCGAGGACTGGCGCGTGCCGGCCGACCGGAGCAAGGTGCACGGCAGCTACGCGCTGCTGCTGCGGCCGGAGCAGGTGACGCCGGAACAGGCGGCGCAGTTCAAGCTGGAGCGGTTGGAGATCAGCCCGAGGGTGGCCAAGGCCATCGCTGCGTTGACGCGCCAGCCGTACATCCTTGAAGCCCGGAGCCGTTACGAGCTGGCGGCCAACCCGGACTGCAATCTTTCCAGGCAGGGCGGCAGCTATTACAGCGCGCTGTTCGAGAGTGACGGCGAGCGGGTGA
This sequence comes from Stenotrophomonas sp. Sm6012, assembly GCF_030985895.1. Taxonomy (NCBI): domain Bacteria; kingdom Pseudomonadati; phylum Pseudomonadota; class Gammaproteobacteria; order Lysobacterales; family Lysobacteraceae; genus Stenotrophomonas; species Stenotrophomonas sp. Sm6012. Next base: position 9,304 of record NZ_JAPTFX010000002.1, read on the forward strand.
AATTGCCGGATGCCGCTGCGCTGGCCGCGAAGGCGAAGCTGGCGCAGTCGATCACCGCGCGGGCGGAGCGGATCCGGCCGGACGATACGGACAAGCCGGGGGTTGGGACGGCGGCTGGGAAGGTGTTGGGGGCTGCGTTGGTGCCGGTGGCGGTTCCGGTGTTTGTGTTGAGCCTGCCGTTTTTGGGGCCGGATCATTGGAAGTGATGGGGCGTTGAGGGGGAGCATCCACGCATGGCGTGGATCTACTTGGGCATCGCCTGAACGTTCATCCTGGAGATCTGTGTGCCCAGCACGCTGGAAACTGTTTTGAAGACCGCAGGTTTCATTGTCCTTGCGGCGCTTCCGTTGGTGATCCTCTGGTTTACCCTTCGGCGAATGGCAGCAACTGCTCGCTCGTCCGTGAAGTCGGGGCTGCGTTTGGATCCCCCTCGCCGGATCTCCGGTACATCCATGACCTTGGTGATGGTGGATGGGAAAGAGGATCGGGAGCACTACTTCTTTGATGCGGCGTCCTTTTACCTGCGACGTGGGCCGGTGCCTACGGCGGTTCCGCTCTCGCAGATCACCTCAGTCACACGAACGTCCGACAAGATCTACGGGCGCTATGTCTGGCAGGTGTGCTTCAGCAGAGCGTCGGGCAGAAAGTGCGTGACGTTTACCAACAACCTGACGCTGTTCAACCGCGATTTCCTGCTGTTCCTGGAGGCGGTGCGGAAGGCCAATCCGCTGGCGTCCGTCGATCGAGCCGGTCTGTTCTTCTGATTGTGCGGCGATATCAGCGGCGCTGATTGGCAAATGGAGGGGCTAGGGGGCGAGTTGCCTTGGACACGGTGCTGGGCGATTCAGTTGTGCGGGCGTTGATGGAGTGAATCCACGCATGGCGTGGATCTACTGGCACCTCTGCCTGCCGCCAGCCACACAGCTTGCCCGCCAATGCTCCCAGGTCTTGGGATCGATGCCGGCTTTCAGCGCAATGCCCTGCAGCTCTGCCCAGCCCTTCGGCGAAGGAGAGGCCAGCAGCCCGCGCATGAAGGCCTGCATCTTCGCTTCGCCCACCTGTTTCTCCAGCGAGAGCAACAGCAAGGGGGCATAGACGTAGCGATACATCTCGCCCAGATCGGAATTGCCGTCGATGGCATCGAATGCGGGCAGCGGCGTGTCCTGCGTGTCGATGGCCGATTGCAGTCGCGCAATATAGCGATCGGCCGCGGCATCGCCACTGATCTCACGCAGCGCCTTGATCGACAGGAATTCGGCGCTGGATTCCAGCAGCACCCAGAAGTAGGGGCCCTGCGGACGGTTCAGCGTGCCGAAGTAGTAATGGCCCATTTCGTGCGCGATGTACTGCACGCGTCGCTCGGCTTTCTCGCCACCGGCCAGCAGTGAATCGGCCACGTTGCCGACGCTGCCGCTCATGGCGATGGTCGGCCAGGTGGCAAAGCCCCATTCGCTGCCCTCGCGGTCGCGCTCGATCTGGTTGAGCGTGACCATGCGCAGGAAAGTAGGGCGGTCGGCCAGCGGCACGCCCAGGTAGCGCGCATGCACGTCGGCCACCTGCTGCACCGTGCGGGACAGTGCATCGACCTTGGCCGTGGGCAAGGTTTCGTTGAGGATCGTGACCTGCGCGGTGCGGGTGATCGGGCCGTTGCCGCCGAACAGCAGGATCGGCCGCGCGTTGTCGCTGCGGAAGCGGCCCTGCGCGCCTTCGATGGCGGGGCTGCCGTTGAGATACAGGAAGCGGCAGCCGGCGCAGTCCACCTGCAGGTCGTAACGGCTCTGGCTGCTGCGCACGCGCGCTTTGGGGTCGAACGCCTGCGGCAGCCATGCGGACTGTTCGGTGAAGCGGGCGCTGTCGCCGTTGAAGGCCATCATGCCTTTGAAGTCGCCCAGGGCATCGTGCTTCGGGTACAGCGGGAACGCGCCGACGTACTGCACGCAGATATTGGTGGTGGGATTGGCCAGGGTGTAGACGCGCGCTTCGCCATCCACGCCCGGGCCGAACCAGCCATCGAAGCCGACGGGCTTGCCTTCGCCATCGGTGACCCGTGCCACGTTCAGGCCGGCATTGAGCACGAAGTGGGCTTGGGCGTTGGCAGGCGAATTGGACAGGCACACATGGCCCTCTACGCGGCCGCTCGCGATATCCACCCGCACGCTGCCGGTGGTGAGCGGCGTGGTTGGCTGGGCGGGCAATGCAGCCTGGCTGAGGACAGGGGCGAGCAGTGCGGCGACAACGAAGGGCAGCAGGGCCTTGCAGGGGGTCATCGAGCCATCCTTGGGTGGATGGTGGTGAATATAGAGGGAATGTGGATTCCTGCCGAGAGGGAGCATCCACGTATGGCGTGGATCCGCGGGGCTACACTGATGGTCATCCCTCCGATGGAAGCTCGCCCATGTTCTCTGGAAAGGTTGCGGTCGTCACCGGCTCCACCAGCGGTATCGGTCTTGGTATCGCCACGGCGCTGGCGCGGCAGGGTGCCGACATCGTGCTGAATGGCTTTGGCGATGCGGCGGAGATTGAGCGCATTCGTTCCCAGCTGGAGGCCGAGTTCGGCGTGCGGGTCGCGCATGATGGCGCCGACCTTTCGCGCGGCGAGGCGGTGCGCGGAATGATCGACCACGCCGTTGCGAAGATGGGCCGTATCGACATCCTGGTGAACAACGCGGGCATCCAGCACACCGCATCGATCGAAGAGTTTCCCGCTGAAAAGTGGGATGCGATCCTGGCGCTGAATCTCTCGGCCGTGTTCCATGCAACGGCGGCGGCCTTGCCGCACATGAAGCACCAGGGCGCTGGCCGCATCATCAACATCGCGTCGGTGCACGGGCTGGTCGGTTCGGTGAACAAGTCGGCCTATGTGGCGGCCAAGCATGGCGTGGTGGGGTTCACCAAGGTGACCGCGCTTGAGAATGCGGGCACCGGCATCACCGCGAATGCTATCTGCCCGGGCTGGGTGCGGACGGCGCTGGTCGAGCAGCAGATCACGGCGTTGGCCGAGAAGGACGGCACGGATCAGGAAGCCGCCGCCCGTGCGCTGCTGGCCGAAAAGCAGCCTTCGTTGCAGTTCGTGACGCCCGAGCAGCTGGGCGAGATGGTGGTGTTCCTGGCCTCGGACGCTGCGGCGCAGATCACCGGCACGGCGTTGCCGGTGGATGGGGGCTGGACGGCCCGCTAATTGGCGGGCTGCGCGCGCCGCTGCAGCATCGGCAGCGCCACCAGTGTCGCGAGGATGGTGAACAGCACCAGCGACGATCCCACCGTGCCGAAGCCCAGGCCACCCTTTTCCAGCGGCTTGGTGAGCAGGTCGCCGAAGGTGGCGCCGAACGGGCGGGTGAGTACGAAGGCGATCCAGAACAGGATGACCCGGTTGATGCCCTTGATGCGGGTGGCCAGCGCGGTGAGTGCGATGAGGCTGCCGATCAGCAGCGCGCCGCCGGTGAAGCCCAGCCCGGAATCGTCGGCGAGGAAGTCGCCCAGGGCGGTGCCGAGCGTGTTGGAGAACAGTACGGCTGTCCAGTAGAAGCCTTCGGCGCGGCGCGATGCGATGTTGCTGACCGAGATCGACTTTTCCGACACTCGCCACGCCAGCAGCACCAGCGCCAGGCAGCCGGCCAGCAGGCTGGCGCCGGTGGCGTAACCGAGGCCGAGCGTGCGGTCGAGCAGATCGGACATCGTGGTGCCGGCGGTGCTGGTGGCCAACACCACCGACCAGAACAGTACCGGGTGGAAGCGCCGCGCGGACAGTTGCACGGCCAGCAGGCCGCCGAAGATGGTGAGCAGGATGGCCGAGCTGGCCACATAGCCCAGGTTGAGCGTCATCGACAGCAGATCGCCCGCAGTCTCGCCGAGGGTGGTGGCGGCGATCTTCATCACCCAGAAGCCAAGGGTGACCGCCGCCACTTTGCTGTGCAGGGAATCTGCCTCTGAAGCACTCATCGAACATCGCCTGGGGAGCCTGTGGGTGATGCTGTGGCGGGCGGCGTCGGAGTGCGGTCGGAACCGGGTTCGGTGAGGGTGAGCGTGGGGCTGGCGTTCAGCCCACGCTGGCCGAGGCCGAAAGGCGAACCAGCAGGGCATTCCAGTCGGACACGAAGCAGCCGTTGTGGCCGCGGTTGCACTCAATGATCCACGCGTCCAGCGATTCGCTCTGTGCGCGGTAGTCGCTGACATCGCCCAGCACGGCGAAGTGCAGGCGGTAGTTCACCAGCATCTGCAGCCACTGACCGGCCATGCCGGAGCGAAGCTCGAAGAATTCTGGAGAGAGGCGTTGCACCGGCACGGCGATCCACTCGGCCTGATGCCCAAGGGCATCGCCGACCAGGTCGCGCAGGCCGTTGGCATCGAGTGCGGGGCCCTGCGGCGCAATGCGCAGGAGGCGGGTGGTGCCGAAGTGTTCAATGGAATCATTCATGCTGGAGGTTCTGCAGTTGACGCAGCCGGGCGAGGATGTCTTCGCGCAGGCCGGGGATGTAGTGATAGGCGTCTGCGAGCAGGGTGACGTCCGCCGTCGGGACGAGCCGCTTCATGCGTTCGGCGGCGGCAGGGGTGTCGATGAGGGCATCACGCGCGCCCATGACAAGGGCTGCCGGCGGATGCAACGCAGCCAGGCGCTCGTCGCTGATGCGGGGAATGCGCAGCGGACGTGGCCGAACCTCGGCACGGATCAATGCCAGCAGGTCGAGCAGCGGCTGCGCACGTGCAGGTGCATGCAGTGGCGCGGGACCCATGACGGCACGGCGCAGGCGCTCGCGCCCCCATTGGCCAAGCAGCAGCAGTGGCAGCGCCTTGAGCAGGAATGCACGCTGGCGCCCGATACCCGAGGGGCTGACCAGAACCAGTGCGTTGACCCGGGCAGGCCTTCGCAACGCGTAGTCCAGTGCCAGGAAACCGCCGAACGACAGGCCCACGAATGCAGCGCTTTCCACGCCGAGTGCGTCGAGGACATCATCCAGCCATTGCGCATGCGCATCGCTGTCCAGCGCAGGTTGCGTGCCTTCGCTGAGGCCCGGTTCGCCAATGATGTCGACGGCATGCACGCGGTAGTGTTCGCTCCAACGTGCGGCATCGAACATCCAGCTGGCGGCATTGCTGAGGGTGCCATGCAGCAGCACCAGGGCAGGGCAGTGTTCGGGGCCGCAGCTGACCACGAATGTCGAACCGGCGCGGGTGGCGAGATGGTGCGATTCGTGTGGTACCGGCCAGTCCGAAAGCACCTGGCGGTAGGCGGCAAGCACGCGCTGTGTGGGAATGCCTGGGCGCTGCCGCTTCATGCGCTGCGGTGCTGCAGCAGACGCTGCAGGCTGACCAGCAGCGCCGTGGAACCTGCCAGGCCACCGATCACGATCAGCTTGAGCACATCGTGCTCAGGCGAATAGATCGTCTCCATGCGCAGCGGCTCACCGTCGGCCTCGCGGCCGGTGACGCGCGCATGCAGGGCACGCACCAGGTCGGCGGCACGTGCCGCACCGCATCCGGGAATATCCACCACCGTGGTCAGCTGTGGGCGCGCAGGGGAGGGCTGACGCACGGTGCCGGTGAACACGTCGAGGTCTTCGACGGTGATGCGATAGGACTTGCCGATGCGGGTCGCGCGCAGTTGGCCGCTACGGATATGCCGCAGGACGGTTTTGGGGTGCAGGCTGAGCTGCTGGGCAGCCTGATCGACGGTTAGCAACGCGGGGGACATATCGGAACTCGAGAACCATGCGCTCCCTATTGTTCCATAAAATGCAATTTTAGGGAGCGATTGGGGATTGCGCGGCGACGGCGACAGGGGGCCATCTGCCCGGTACCACTCGCGCGGGCCAACCCTCCCGACGACTACGCTGGCTTCGCGAACACATCCAGCCCTTTGCCGGTCTCCAACAACGACTTCAGGCTCGACAGCACGATCGGCCAGCCCTGGCGGATACCGGTATCCATGCCGCTGCCCGGTTCCAGTTCGTCGTGGGTGACGGTCAGACGCACCATGTCCTGGTAGGGCACGATGTCGAAGGTGACGCGGCTGTAGGCATTGGGATTGTCGGCTTGCGAGGCGGCAGCCCAGGTGATGACCAACCGGGAGGGCGGTGCGCTTTCCACCACTTCGCCAACCAGTTCAACCGAGCGCGTTTCGTTGGCACGCACATGCTGCCAGCGCGAGCCGGGCTTCCAGTCCGAGACGTTCTCATGGCCCCAGTAGCGGCTGGCGATCTCGGGGCGGGTGATGGCCTCGAACACCTTCTGCGGGGTGGAGGCGATGTAGATCACGTGGATGAAGCGGGTGGACTCTGCGGACATCGTCATTCTCCTTCCAGTTCTCGTTTCAGGTCATGCAGCAGGCTCAGGCGCTGCTGCTCGAACTTGCGGACCCAGCGCTCGTACACCTCGTGCAGCGGCACCGGGTTGATGAAGTGCAGCTTCTCGCGGCCACGGCGCACGGTGCTGATGAGGTTGGCGTCTTCCAGCAGGCCCAGGTGCTGGGTGACCGATTGCCGGGCCATGTCCAAGTGCTCGCACAGCTGGCCGAGCGTCTGCCCGTTGTCTTCGCAGAGCAGGTCCAGCAGCGTCCTGCGCGTCGGGTCGGCCAGTGCCTTGAACACCTTGTCTGCATTCATGCGGGGCGTCTTCAGTTCCAGTTGTCGATCCTGACGTCGTGCGGGTTGGGGTGGCCTTTGCCGGTTTCCAGCAGGGTCTTGAGGCTGAGCAGGAACACCGCCCACTTGGTGCTGCAGTGGGAGGTGAACTCGACGCGCTCTTTCCAGCCTTCGTGGGTGAACAGGACGATGCAGTAGTCGCCTTCCTGTTTCAGCGCGAAGCGTGCGTGGGTGCCGATCCATTCGGCGGGGCCGGCGAGGAATTCCCAAAGCACCAGCTGGCCGGGAATGAGCTGTTCCAGCTTCATTTCCATGGCGCCGATTTCCTGGCCGTTGTTGGTGAAGCGCACGTTGACCTTGCCGCCGACATCGCGGTCGCCGTGGCTGTCTTCGGCCCACCAGGCGGCGACGCCTTCGGGGGTGGCCAGGTCCTGGTACACCTGGCTTGCGGGGGCCTTGATGCCGACCCTGTGTGCGATATCCACCATGGCAGGTTCCTCGCGATGGGCGGGCGGGTGCCGTCCTTGGGGGGACTATAGGCAGGCAAATACCTGCATGTCAACCGTGGTTGCGGAAGGGATTACCAGGCATGGCCGGGCACTGCTGCGGCATTTGGTCGCAAGCGCTCGCAACCATTCCTAAGCGGTGCTGACGCATGCGGCGTTTACAGTGGGGTTACCCCTCCAGGAAGGAGCAGTGCATGTACTACAGCAGTGGCAACTACGAAGCCTTCGCGCGCCCGCGCAAGCCGGCGGGTGTTGATGGCAAGCGCGCGTGGTTCGTCGGTTCGGGGCTGGCGTCGCTGGCCGGTGCGGCGTTCCTGGTGCGCGACGGCCGCATGGCCGGTGAGCGCATCACCATTCTCGAACAGCAGCAGATTGCCGGTGGCGCGCTGGACGGCCTGAAGGTGCCGGAGAAGGGATTCGTGATCCGTGGCGGCCGCGAGATGGAAGACCACTTCGAATGCCTGTGGGACCTGTTCCGCTCGATCCCGTCGCTGGAGATCGACGATGCCAGCGTGCTGGACGAGTTCTACTGGTTGAACAAGGATGACCCGAACTATTCGCTGCAGCGGGCCACGATCAATCGCGGTGAGGATGCACATACCGATGGCCTGTTCACCCTGACCGAGCAGGCGCAGAAGGACATCATCGCGCTGTTCCTGGCCACCCGGCAGGAGATGGAGAACAAGCGCATCGATGAGGTGCTGGGCCGCGATTTCCTGGACAGCAACTTCTGGCTGTACTGGCGCACCATGTTCGCGTTCGAGGAGTGGCACTCGGCGCTGGAGATGAAGCTGTACCTGCATCGCTTCATCCACCACATCGGCGGCCTGCCGGATTTCTCGGCGCTGAAGTTCACCAAGTACAACCAGTACGAATCGCTGGTGCTGCCGTTGGTGAAGTGGCTGCAGGACCGTGGCGTGGTGTTCCAGTACGGCACTGAGGTGACCGACGTCGACTTCGATCTGCAGGCCGGCCGCAAGCAGGCCACGCGCATCCATTGGACCCGCGATGGCGTGGCCGGTGGCGTCGATGTGGGCGCGGATGACCTGGTGTTCATGACCATCGGCTCGCTGACCGAGAATTCAGACAATGGCGATCACCACACGGCGGCGCGCTTGAATGAAGGCCCGGCGCCGGCGTGGGACCTGTGGCGGCGCATCGCCGCGAAGGACGCGGCGTTCGGGCGCCCGGACGTGTTCGGTGCGCATATTCCCGAGACCAAGTGGGAATCGGCCACGGTAACCACGCTGGATGCGCGCATTCCCGCCTATATCCAGAAGATTGCCAAGCGCGACCCGTTCAGTGGCAAGGTGGTGACCGGCGGCATCGTGAGCGTGCGCGACTCGCGCTGGCTGATGAGCTGGACGGTGAACCGGCAGCCGCATTTCAAGAACCAGCCCAAGGACCAGATCGTGGTGTGGGTGTATTCGCTGTTCGTGGATACGCCCGGTGACTACGTGAAGAAGCCGATGCAGGACTGCACCGGCGAGGAGATCACCCGCGAGTGGCTGTACCACCTGGGCGTGCCGCTGGACGAGATCGACGAACTGGCTGCGACCGGTGCGAAGACGGTGCCGGTGATGATGCCGTACGTGACCGCGTTCTTCATGCCGCGCCAGGCCGGTGACCGCCCGGACGTGGTGCCGGAGGGGGCGGTGAACTTCGCCTTCATCGGCCAGTTCGCCGAGTCGAAGCAGCGCGACTGCATCTTCACCACCGAGTATTCGGTGCGCACGCCGATGGAAGCGGTGTACACGCTGTTGGGTATCGAACGCGGCGTGCCGGAGGTGTTCAATTCCACCTATGACGTGCGCTCGCTGCTGGCGGCAACCGGTCGCCTGCGCGATGGCAAGGAGCTGGACATTCCCGGGCCGGCTTTCCTGCGCAACCTGCTGATGAACAAGCTGGACAGGACGCAGATTGGTGGCCTGCTGCGCGAGTTCAAGCTGGTGCAGGAGGACTGAGCCGGCCGGAGGGAGGCAGGCGGTGAGCGCATCGGCTGCCGCCGCGCCTTACGCGTCGCCGTCGGTGGAGCGGCTCAGCTGTTCCCAGGCATCGAGGGTGCTGGCCATCGATGCCAGCTTCGCGCGCACCAGCTGCAACGCGTCGCTGCCCAGCAGCAGGTGGCTGGGCGGCGCGTCGCTGTTGATGATCTGCAGCATGGCCTGCGCGGCCTTCACCGGATCGCCCAGCTGATGGCCACTCTTCGCCTCGCGCGCGCTGCGGATGGGGTCGAACAGCGCGTCGTAATCTTCAATGCTGCGCGGTGCCCGTGCCATCGAGCGCCCGGCCCAGTCGGTGCGGAAGGAGCCCGGTGCAACGGCGGTGACGTGGATGCCGAACGCCGCCACTTCCTTGCCCAGCACTTCGCTGATGCCTTCCAGCGCGAACTTGCTGCCGCAGTACCAGGCGATGCCGGGCATGGTGATGAAGCCGCCCATGGAGGTGATGTTGAGGATGTGGCCGCGACGGCGCTCGCGCATGTGCGGCAGCACGGCCTTGATCATCGCGGCCGGGCCGAACACGTTCACTTCGAACTGATGGCGCAGCTCGGCCAGCGTGGATTCTTCGAGGATGCCTTCGTGGCCGTAACCGGCGTTGTTGACCAGCACGTCGATGGCGCCGACGTTTGCTTCGACATCGGCGACGAGCGCATCGATGGCATCGGCATCGGTCACGTCCAGCAGGCGGCCGAAGGCGCGGCCGGGAGCCAGCGCTTCGAATGCCACGCGCGCTTCGTCGTTGCGCACGGTGCCGACCACGCGGTGGCCGGCGTGCAGGGCCTGCTGGGCGAGGGCGCGGCCGAAACCACTGCTGACGCCGGTGATGAGGATGAGGCGGGAGGAGGTCATGGCGATCAGGCTCGTTGGGGAGGGCTTGCACGTTAGTGCTTGAACCGACGGCTACCCAGGCCTAGGATTCGCCCAGTCTTGCCTATTCCTCTGGCGCGCTCGTGCCCGTGGTCGATTCCCAGCAGGCGCAGATGCAGGCGCGCATGGTCGGCCTGCTGCAGACTTTGGCGGTGGAGGAGGGCTATACGCTCACGCCGCTGCCCGGGGTGCGCCTGCTGCGTTCCAACCGGCCGCTGGCGCGCACGCCGGTACTGTATGACCCCGGCATCGTGATCGTCTGCCAGGGCGTGAAGCGTGGCTATCTGGGCGGGCAGGTGTACCAGTACGACGCGCAGCATTACCTGGCGGTGTCGGTGCCGGTACCGTTCACGATGGAAACCGAGGCGTCGGAACAGGCGCCGCTGCTGGCGATCTATCTGCACCTGGACCTGCAGCTGGCAGCGGACCTGATGATCGAACTGGGCGAGCAGGCCGGTGCAGGGCAGGTACCCGCACAGAGCATGATGTCCAGCGCGATGCAGGCGCCGATGCAGGCGACGGTGCTGCGCCTGCTGGAAGCGTTGGCCGATCCGCTGGAAGCCGCGGTGCTCGGGCCGGCGCTGGTGCGTGAGCTGTACTTCCGCGTGCTGACCGGCGCACAGGGCGCTGCAATGCGCGAGGCGTTGGCCATGCGCGGGCGCTTCGGCAGCATCGGCAAGGCGCTGCGCACCATTCATTCGGCGTATGCCACGGCCCTGGATGTGGGCCAGCTGGCGGCCGAGGCGGGCATGAGCGTGGCGACTTTCCATGACCACTTCCGAGCGATCACCGGTACGTCGCCGATGCAGTACGTGAAGTCGACCCGGCTGCATCAGGCGCGGTTGCTGATGCTGCGCCAGCGCATGACGGCCGAGGCCGCGTCGCTGGCGGTGGGCTATGCCAGCCCGTCGCAGTTCAACCGCGAGTTCAAGCGCCTGTTCGCGCTGCCGCCGGCAGCCGAGGTGGCACGCATGCGGCGCAGTTTTTCCGTGCCGCCGGGGCCGGCAGAGGCGGTGTACGTGTCTTCGCATTGAGGGGCTCGGTGGTTTCCTGGGATGCCGGCCAGCGGCCGGCACTACCGGGGGGGTATTGACTGCGAGCCTACCTACTAGTAGGTTCTTACATATGAAAGAGTCGCTCTCGCCCAAGGCCCTGGAGATCCTGGCCCACGCCCGTTCGCTGCTGGAGGCCGGCGGCTACAACGGTTTCAGCTATGCCGACGTTTCGGCGCGGGTCAACATCAGCAAGGCCAGCATCCACCACCATTTCCCCAGCAAGGTGGACCTGGTGCGCACGGTGGTCGAGCTGTACCGGGTCGAAGCCCGCGAAGGCCTGGCGCTGCTGGACCGGCAGCTGGACGACCCGCTGCAGGAACTCAACGCCTATGTGGACTACTGGTCGGCCTGCATCGCTGGCGGCACGTCCTCATTCTGCATCTGCGCGATGCTGGCGGCCGAGTCGCCGATGATTCCTGCGGAGATTGCCGAGGAAGTGCGCGGCCATTTCGAGGACCTGAGCGGCTGGCTGGCGCTGACCCTGCAGAAGGGGGCGGCGACGGGGCAACTGCATCTGCAGGGCTCTGCGGCCGATGAGGCCAAGGCATTCATGTCGGCGGTGCATGGCGCGATGCTGGCCGCGCGCGGTTTCGGTGATGCCGGCACGTTTGCCACGCTGGCGCGCCTGGCGATTGCGCGGGTGAGCACCGCCCGCTGAACCCGGTTGTTGAGGCCTGCGAGGTTCGCAGGCCTTTCTTTTGAATACTAAGCCTACCTACTAGTTGGTTCATTCAGCCATAAGGAGTTTTCCCCATGTCACACGCACTTTCCGCCCTCGGGGTGATCCACACCGCTGTCAGTCTGGTTCCGGTGCTTGCCGGTCTGTACGGCTTCATCCGACACCGCGCCATCGACCCGGCCACGCGTTCGGGCAAGGCCTATCTGGTCGGCCTGGTGCTGTCGGTGGCGACCTCGTTCACCGTGTCCAGCACCGGTGGGCTGAATCCGGGCCACGCCTTCGGCGTGATCGTGCTGCTGGCCGCTTTCGGCGGTGTGCTGGCCGGGCGGCTGCCGTTCCTCGGCCGCGCGCGGCCATACCTGTCGACCTTCGGACTGTCTTTCAGCTTCCTGCTGTCGCTGGTGCCGGGGGTGAATGAAACGCTGACCCGGGTACCGCTGTCGCACCCGATCGCCGCGGCACCGCTGGCGCCGGTGATCCTGCAGACGCTGCTGGGGTGTGCTGTGGTATTCGTGCTGGGGTTTGCCGCGCAATGCGTTCGGATCTGGCGGCAACGGGCGCGCGTTGCGATGTCTTGACGCTTTCGGGTGGGCGGATCGCGTAGATTGGCGAGGCCAGTCTCATTTCCTGCAGCGGCTTGAATGCCGCTGGGGCGCTGCGACCCCCGCCCTCCGTCAGGATGTGAAGTGCAACCGAGTCGATCTGTTTTCCCCCGTGCGACGGGGGCCGCTGCCGAGCGTGTCCGCGACCATGACTGGTCGGCGACTGCGCTGGGCCCGTCGGACCACTGGCCCGCGTCGCTGCGTTGCGCGGTTGAACTGATGCTCAACTCCCCCGAGAGCATGTACCTGGTCTGGGGCCCGGAGCTGGTGTTCCTGTTCAATGATGCCTATGCGCCGATCCTGGGGCCGCGGCTGCCGCAGGCGATGGGCGCGCCGCTCCGCACCCTGTGGGCGGACGCCTGGCCTGCGGTACGCGAGCCGATCGAGCGCGCGTTCGCCGGGCAGGGGTCGCGTTTCGAGAACGTGCCGGTGGCGATGAACCGCTACGGGCAACCGGAAGATACCTGGTGGACGTTCTCGTTCTCGCCCCTGTACGGCGGCGACGAGCAGGTGGCGGGCGCCTTCTGCGTGACCAAGGAGGTGACCGGGATGATCGTGGCCCAGCAGAAGCTGGCCCGCGAGAATGAGCGGTTGATCGCGCTGTTCGAGAAGTCGCCGATGTTCATGGCCTTCCTGACCGGCCCCGAGCACCGCATTGCACTGGTCAACCCGGGCTATGAGAAACTGATCGGCCACCGCGAGGTGGTTGGCCGGCCGTTGGTCGAGGCCCTTCCCGAAGCTCTGGACCAGGGCTACGTGGATCTGCTGGATGAGGTGTACCGTACCGGCGAGCCGTATATCGGGCGCAAGGTGGCCTACGACAGCGGGGTGCCGCAGCCCGGGTTTGGCCCACGGCATATCGTTGATGTGGTGTTCCAGCCGTGCAAGGACGAAGCCGGGCAGGTCAACGGCATCTTCGTGCAGGGCCTGGATCTGACGCCGCAGGTCGCGCTGGAACAGCATCTTTCGCTGACCGAGGCACGCCACCGGCAGATCATGGACAGCGCCCGCGACTACGCCATGATCGCCACCGACATGGACGGTCTGATCACGCTGTGGAACCGCGGCGCGGAAGAGACGCTGGGCTGGCACGAAAGCGAGGTGCTGGGCCAGCATGCCGGGCTGCTGTATCTGCAGGACGATCTGCAGGCGAACCGTTTCCAGCACAACATGCAGCATGCGCTGCTGCACGGCGGGCTGAGTGGCGAACGCTGGCTGCGCCGCCGCGATGGCGGGCGCTTCTGGGCGCAGGGCTCGATGACGCTGCTGCGCGGCGGGGAAGGCGAGGCGGTGGGATTCGTGGTGGTGTTCCGCGATCGCACCTCCGAACGCACCGCCGCCGATGCATTGGCGCAGAGCGAACGGCGCCTGGCGGCGCTGGTCTCGGCCGCGACCCAGTCGCTGTATTCCATTTCCGCCGATTGGCAGCAGATGAGCCTGATCTACCGGCAGGGCGACGCGGCGGAGCTGCACGATGCGCAGGGTTCCTGGCGCGAGCAGCTGGTTCACCCGGGCGACCGCCTGGCCGTGGATGCGGCCATCGACGAGGCGCTGCAGGCTACGTCCGCGCTGGAGGTGGAACACCGCACGCTGCTGCCGGACGCCTCGGTGCGCTGGGTGCAGCTACGCGCGGTGCCTTTGCTGGATGACCATGGGCGGGTGAAGGAATGGTTCGGCGCGGCCTCGGACATTACCGACCGTCGCATTGCCCAGCAGCGCCTGCAGCAGCTGACGTTGACGCTGGAAGAACGGGTGCAGGCCAGGACGGCCGAACTGATGGCGATGGAGGAGCGGCTGCGGCAGGGCCAGAAGATGGAGTCGCTGGGGCAGTTGACCGGCGGCATCGCGCACGACTTCAACAACATGCTGACCGCGGTATCGATGGGGTTGGAGCTGCTCGAAATGCGCGTGGAGCAGGGCCGCGTGGATGGGCTGGAGCGCTACCTGGAGATGGCGCGCTCCGGTGCCGACCGTGCCGCTGCGCTGACCCAGCGCCTGCTGGCGTTTTCCCGGCGGCAGACGCTGGCGCCGTCGTCGGTGCGCGTTGCCGCATTGGTGAGCGGTATGCTGGATATCCTGAACCGTTCCATCGGCCCTTCGATCAACATTGAAACCCGTTTCGAGGATGCGGTACGGGTCGATGCACCGCAGCTGGAAAACGCGCTGCTGAATCTGTGCATCAACGCGCGCGATGCCATGCCGGGGGGCGGCACGATCATCATTTCCAGCAGCACCGAAGCGCTGGCAGGAACGCGCAGCGAGCGGTTGGGACTGCCGGCTGGTGACTACGTGCGCCTGTCCGTGCGCGATACCGGTACGGGCATGGATGCCAGCGTCCTGGAAAAAGTCTTCGAGCCATTCTTCACCACCAAGCCGATCGGGCAGGGAACCGGGCTGGGCCTGTCGATGATCTATGGCTTTACCCGCCAGTCGGGCGGCCAGGTGGACGTGGAATCGGCACCGGGTGCGGGTACGACCATGCATCTGTACCTGCCGAAATCCGATCCGGCGCAGGCGGTCGATGTCGCCCTGCCGAGTGCGATGCCACTGAAGCCGGCCTCGGCCAGCCGATCGGTGCTGCTGGTGGAGGACGAGGATGCAATCCGTGGGCTGGTGCGCGATGTGCTTTCGGGACTGGGCCACGCGGTGACCGAGGCGGCCAATGGCAGTGAGGCGTTGGCCTTGCTGGACAGTGGGCAGCACTTTGATCTGCTGGTGACGGACGTGGGCCTGACCGGCACGTTGAACGGCCGGCAGGTTGCCGACGCCGGACGACAGCGGCGCCGCGACCTGCCCGTGCTGTTCATCACCGGCTATGCCGCGAGTGCTGCGGTGGGCGGCGAGCATCTGGAGCCTGGCATGGAGATCCTGACCAAGCCGTTCAAGGCCGTGGAGCTGGAACGGCGGGTTGATCAGCTGCTGTCCCGATCGGGCAGGGAATGGAGCGTTGACGCGCAGGATCTGCCCGCCGCGTAACGGGGTCAGCAGCCCACCAGGCGATCCGCACCGATGCCGCTGCGATGCTGGCTGCGGTACTCGGTGGGGCTGGCATCGACCTGGCTGCGGAAGTGGCGCCGGAAGGATTCCTGCGAACCGAACCCCGCGTGCTCGGCAATCCACTGCAGTGGCCGGTCGGTGGTTTCCAGCAGCTCGCGGGCGAAGGCCACGCGCTCGCGGATCAACCAGTCGATGGGTGACAGGCCGGTGGCGTCCAGGAACTGGCGTTGCAGGGTGCGCTGGCTGAGCGCGGCCTGCTCGGCGAGGCTGCCGAGCGAGTGCGGCTCGCGCAGGTTGCGGCGCATCCATTCCATCAGCTTCGCCAGGCGGCTGGGCTCGCCGTTGGGAATCGCGCGGCTGACGCGCTGGCTGCGCCCGGCATCACGCCACGGCGCCAGCACCAGCCGCTCGGCCACCAGGTTGGCCACGCGCGCGCCGTAATCCTTGCGCACCATGTGCAGCATCATGTCCATGCCGGTGGCCGAGCCGGCCGAGGTGATGATGCTGCCGGCATCCACATACAGCACGTCCTCGCGTACATCGACGCGGGGGAAGTCGCGCGCAAGCGCTTCGGTGAGGCGCCAGTGGGTGGTGGCCTGGCGGCCATCGAGCAGGCCGGCCCAGGCCAGCACGAAGGCACCGGAGCAGATCGAGGCGATACGCGCGCCGCGCGCGTGGGCGCGGATGAGCGCATCGAGCAGTGCCTGTGGCGGGCGCTCGCTGGGTTCGCGCCAACCGGGGATGACGATGGTGTCGGCGTCATCGACGCTGTCTAGATCGTAGGGCAGCTGCACCTGGGTGTTGCCGAGCATGCGAAGTGCGCCGGGTTCGCCCGCGCACAGCTGGGTGCGGTACCAGGCCACGCCCAGTTCCGGCCGCACCGGTGCGAACAGGCCGACCGCGCAGCCGAACTCGAACAGCCCCTGGCCGTGGCAGGCGACGATGGCGACCAGTGGCGCGTTGGGATCGGCGGGCAGGGTTGGCATGGCTTGATGCTACGGGCCGCGGTGCCAGGCGTTGCGCGGTGCGCGGGCATGAGGTGATGCCTGTGAGGCATGTAGCGCTGCAGACCGCGTTGCCGCCTAACGTCATGACCAGCGGTCATGTGGGTGGCCGGATGTTACGGCTGGGTGACGCGATCACGCCTGTCGTGGCGGGTGAACACGCTCTTGAATGGAAGCGTGTTTCCGGCCCACCTCACGAGCCCCCATGCCTGCCGCCCACACCCCCGTACTGAGCACGCTTGCTGTCCTGATCGCCGCGGCCCTGGCGGCATCGCCCAGCCATGCCGCTGAAGCCGATGCCGAGCCCGCCACCACCGCGGCGACCGCCAACGTGGCTGCGTCCACGCTGGACGCCGTGGTGGTGACCGGTTCGCGTACCAGCACGCGCACCGTGAAAAACAGCTCCACGCCGATCGATGTGATCTCCGCCGAAGACCTCACCGCCACCGGCCAGGGCAACCTGCTGGAAGCGCTACAGCGTGCGCTGCCTTCGCTGAGCCAGATCGGTGGCTACCAGAGCGATCAGGAGAGCCTGATCCGCGGCTACCAGCTGCGCAATCTGTCGCCGGGCTACACGCTAGTGCTGGTGAATGGCAAGCGCCGCAATGCCAGCGCCTACGTGAGCGGGGCCAACGGTGGTGGGTTTCCCGGGCATGCCTGGGCCGATCTGGCGTTGATTCCGGTTGCTGCCATCGACCATGTGGAAGTGCTGCGCGATGGCGCCTCGGCAATCTACGGCTCGGACGCGATCACCGGTGTGGTCAACGTGATCCTGAAATCGCAGGCGCACGGTGGCGATCTGTCGGTGGAAAGCGGGCAGAGCATCGATGGCGATGGCTCGCGTACCAGCGTGCGTGCCAATGTTGGTTTGCCGTGGGGCGCCGATGGCTTCGTCAACCTGTCCGGCGACAGCACGCGCCAGCATCATGCAATCCGTACCCGCCGCTACATCGATGGCTACCTGAGCTACCCGGCGGTAGACGCGAACGGCAACCTGGTGGCACTTCGCCCCAACAACCGGCTGCCGGCGGGAGCCTCGCCGAACCCGGCCGAGGCCAACCGCAATGCCGAGGCCAACACCATCCTCAGTTCGCCCTCGTATGCCTTGAAGGCCTTCGCGGTGAACGTGGGTCATGGCCTGGGTGAAAGCGCGCAGTTCTATGCCAACGCGACCGCCAGCGACCGCACCGCGCAGGCGATCCAGAATTTCCGCCTGCCCGCGACCATCTTCACCACTTACAAGGCACCGGGCGTGCTGAGCGTGTTTCCGGACGGCTTCCTGCCGGTGCTGGACACCAAGGAGAAGCAGTACACCGGCACGGCGGGCGTGAAAGGCCAGCTTGCCGGCTGGGACTACGACGCCAGCTTGACCGGCAACCGCAGCACCGTGCGCACCTACACGCGCAACTCGGTGAACTACTCACTGCCGTACCCGGGCTCGCCCACCGATTTCTATGACGGCAAGCTGGACTACCAGCAGGGCATCGCCAACCTGGATCTGCGCCGTGGATTCGAGGTGGCGGCGTTCGCATCGCCGCTGGAAGTGAGTGCGGGCGCCGAATACCAGCACGAGCAGTACGAGCGCGGGGCTGGGCAGTGGGAGTCGTACACCGGCTTCGGTGCCGCCGCGTTCGTCGGCTACTCCACGGCCGATGCGGTGAAGGCCACGCGCAACAGCAAGGCGGTGTATGTGGGTGCAGCGACCAACATCACCTCACGCTGGTACCTGGATGCGGCCGCGCGCTGGGAAGACCATTCGGATTTCGGCAGTGTCTCGACCGGGCGGCTGACCACGCGCTTTGATTTCACCGATGCGCTGGGCCTGCGTGCGACGGTCAGCAACGGCTTCCATGCCCCCAGCCTGGGCGCGCAGTTCTACCAGGCCACTGGCAGCTGCCCGTGCGGCACAACGCTGGTGGCGCAGGTGTCCTCGCCGGCGGCGATCGCGCTGGGTGCAACGCCGCTGAAGCCTGAGAAAGCCACCAACTACAGCCTGGGCGTGACCTGGGATCCGAGCCCGGCGTTCCATCTGGCAGTAGATGCGTACCAGATCGACATCCGCGGGCAGCTGGGCCAGTCCAGCCAGATCGGCTACAACGCGCAGGACCCGGCGCGGGTGACCGACAACAGCGGCACGGTGCTGAGCGCGGCGCAGAAGAACACCATCGATGCGCTGCTGGGTTCGGCCGGCATCAGCATCCTGGCCGGTGATGCGTTCTACGCCAGTTACTTCACCAACGTGGGCAACACCCGCACGCGGGGCGTCGAGCTGACCCTGGAAGCCAACCAGGAAACCGCCTGGGGCAAGCTGCGCTGGAGCTACGCAGCCAACATCGGCCGTACCACCATCCAGAAAGTCAGCGACATTCCGGCGGCACTGCAGGGCCTGCCGAACATCAACCTGCTGACAAAGTCCAGCGAGTACGCGCTGCGCTTCCGCACGCCCAGCTACACGCAGGTGGCAGGGCTGGGGTGGCAGAACGGGCGTTGGCGCTCGAACGTGGACTTCACCTACTACGGCCCGATCAAGCGCCTGAACAACGGCGTGGAGTACAAGCAGCCACCCGTGCTGGTGACCAACCTTTCCGGTGCTGTGGAACTGGGTGCGGGCTGGAGTGCGGCGCTGGGCATCAACAACGTGTTCGACAAGCGCACCCGCAAGGTGCCCGGGTACGCGCGTAGTGCCACCGATGTGGCCAGCATCGAGACCACCTGGGACAGTGGCGATGTGCTGGGCAATGTTGGGGCGTACTGGTACGGGCGGGTCAATTACCGGTTCTGAGGTTCAGGCCAACGGCAGTCGAGCATGGCTCGACTCTACAAGGGCGAAAGCAGCCGGGCAGGGCTCGGCTCTACATGGGAGGGTTTCATGTCTTCTGCACTGAAGGTGGTTGCCTTGGTCGGGTCGCCGACCAGTTCCGCGACGTCGCGTACGTTGCTGCTGGTCCGGCACCTGCTGGAATCGCTGCAGCAGCGGGTGCACGCCAGCGTGGACCTGGTGGAACTGGCGCCGATCGCGCGTTCGCTGGGGCAGTCGCTGACGCGCGCCGAGGCGCAGCCGGAAGTGGAACGGGCACTGCGGGCCATCGAGGCTGCCGAACTGCTGGTGGTGGCCGCGCCGGTGTATCGCGGCTCGTATCCCGGCTTGTTCAAGCACCTGGTGGATTTCATCGAACTGGAGGCATTGGTGGATACGCCGGTACTGCTGGCGGCGACCGGGGGCAGCGAGCGCCATGCGCTGGTGATCGATCACCAGCTGCGGCCGTTGTTCAGCTTCCTGCAGGCGCACACGCTGCCGATAGGGGTGTATGCCACGCCGGCCGACTTCGACGGTGAGCACAACCACAGCGCCGCCTTGCAGGCCCGGATCGCACTGGCGGCCGAGCGTGCGGTCGGCCATCTGGCCACGCAGGCGCGGGTGTTGCCGGCGCCGCTGCGGCGCATTGCCTGACGCCATAACCGGCGGCGCTTTGCTTATGGCCAAGGCGCATCTGCATGGCCGGATATGACCGCCGATTGTCGCCTGGCATCGCTGTTGCCGGCGCTGGCTTCTCTAGCATCGAAATCGAATCGGCATTGCATTGCCGGCCCTGATGAGGACGACTCCGTGAGTCTGGACGCAACTGACAAACCCATCCTGTTCCTGCTCGATCGTGAGTTCGAGGACGGCCAGCTTCCCGGCCAGCGCTTCTTCTGCCGGCACAGCCTGTTGCTGGAAGGAGCGCTGTCGAGCATCGATGGTCTCGATGCACAGCTGGATGTGCGACGCATTGGCTTCGCGCGGCCGCGCCGCGAGGTGATCGCCGAGATCGGTGAACAGGACCAGTCGTTGCCGAAGCTGGTGCTTCCGCAGGGCGTGCGCAGTGAGCTTGCCAGCGGTGCACACCAGGATCGCCAGTACATCTCCGGTGCCGAACCGATCCTGGCGGCGCTGAACGGGTTGCTTGGCATTCCCGTGGCCCACCCCTGAGCGAGGACGCGACGATGAGCTACCTGATCAGCGTGTTGGACAAGAGCCCGGTGGCCGAAGGTGCGTCGCCAGAACAGGCGCTGCGCCACAGCCTGCAGCTGGCGCAGCGCGCCGAGCAGCTGGGCTACCACCGCTACTGGTTTGCCGAGCACCATGCCGCACCCACGCTGGCCAGCCCTGCGCCGGAAGTGCTGGCGGCGTGGGTACTGGCGCAGACCCGGCGCATCCGCGTCGGCAGTGGCGGCGTGATGCTGCGCCACTACGCACCGTACAAGGTGGCCGAGAACTTCAACCTGCTGGCGGCGCTGGCGCCGGGACGGGTGGATCTGGGCGTGGGCAAGGCGCCCGGCGGGTTGCCCGCGTCGACCGCCGCGCTGGCGGCAGGGCGACCGGCCTTCGCCGATTTCGACCAGCAGCTGCGCGACCTGGAAGGCTATCTGTCAGGCGCCGAGGGCGACGCACTGGCCCGGCCCCTTCCGCAGCAGGCACCGGAACGCTTCCTGCTGGGGGCCAGCCCGCAGAGTGCGAAGCAGGCGGCCGAGCTCGGTTGGCGCTTCGTCTACGCCGCGCACTTTGATGGTGATCCGAAGCATATCGAAGCCGCGTTCGACGCCTACCGCAGCGCGTCGACGCAGCCACCACTGCTGGCCACGGTGGCCTTTGCCGCACGGTCTGCCGAAACCGCGGCGCGGCATATCGGCGCGCTGCGCGTCTACAAGCTGCACCTTGGCCCCGGCCAGACGGTGAATCTGCCCAGCCCGGAAGCGGCTGCCGAGTACGCACGCCAGGTAGGCGTGGCCGACTTCCGCATCGAGGAAACACGCCCGAGCGTGCTGTCCGGCGATGCGCAGCACGTGCGAGACGAACTGGATGCGCTGCATCGGCGCTTCGGCGTGGGCGAGTTCATCCTCGACGCGCCGGTGGCCGACCTCGACGCACGCCTGGCATCCCTTGAACTGCTGTCGCCCGCGCCACGCGCGGCGGTGGCCTGACCTGCAGGAGCGATTCCCATGAGCACGACCCCGCGCCACATTCCGTTCGGCATCATGCTGCAGGGCCCCGGCAGCCACATGCATGCCTGGAAGCATCCGTCCAACCCGGCCGATGCCAGCGTCAACCTGCAGTTCTACATCGACATCGCGCGTACTGCCGAGGACAACGGCATCGCCTTCGGCTTTGTGGCCGACGGGCTGTACATCAACGAGAAGTCGATTCCGCACTTCCTCAACCGTTTCGAGCCGATCTCGCTGCTGTCGGCGCTGGCGACGGCAACGAAGAAGATCGGCCTGGCCGGCACGCTGTCGACCTCCTACAGCGACCCGTTCACGGTGGCGCGCCAGTTTGCTTCGCTGGACCTGCTCAGCGGCGGTCGCGCCGGCTGGAACGTGGTGACCTCGCCGCTGGAAGGTTCGGGGCGCAACTACGGGCGGCCACACCCCGAACATGCGCTGCGCTATCAGATTGCTGACGAGTACCTGGAGGTGGTGCAGGGGCTGTGGGATTCATGGGATGACGGTGCCTTCGTGCGTGAGCGCGACACTGGCACGTTCTTCGCGCCTGAGACGTTCCGTCGGCTTGACCACAAGGGACGCTTCTTCCAGGTGGAAGGGCCGCTCAACATCCAGCGTTCGCCGCAGGGCCAGCCGGTGATCTTCCAGGCCGGTTCATCCGATGATGGCATCGCGCTGGCCGGCAAGTATGCCGATGCGGTGTTCACCCATTCGCCGTCGCTGGAAGAAACCCGAGCATTTACCCAGAAGGTGAAGAACTCGGCGATCGCGCACGGCCGCAGCGGCAATGACGTGAAGATCTTCCCGGGCATCGGCCCGATCGTCGGACGCACCGCCGAGGAAGCCGAAGCCAAGTACCAGGCGATTGCCGCGCTGGCCACGCTTGAGGACGCGCTGGCTTATCTCGGCCGCTTCTTCGACCACCATGATTTCAGCCAGTACGACCCGGATGCACCGTTCCCGGAGTTGGGCGGGATCGGCAGCAACTCGTTCCGTTCCACCACTGACCGCATCAAGCAGGACGCGCGCGAAAAGGGCCTGAGCCTGCGCCAGGTGGCATTGGAAGCCGTGAGCCCGCGGCCGAACTTCATCGGCACGCCGGAGCATGTGGCCGGTGAGCTGATCCGCTGGTTCGACGCCGGTGCCAGCGATGGCTTCATCCTCGGCTTCGCTGCACAGCGCGAAGGCCTGGACGATTTCGTGACCCAGGTGCTGCCGATCCTGCAGGCGCGCGGCTATCACCAGCGTGAGCTGGAGGGGCAGACCCTGCGTGAGCATCTGGGCCTGCCATACAAGGCCAGCCGGTATGCAACCGACGCCGAACCGGCGCGGAAGGCGGGGTAGGGCGATGAGCGGAGAAACCGCGGCAGTGCCGGACCAGGTCCGGCGGACACCCACGTCGAGCGGTGTGCTGCCCGAAATCGCAGCACGCGCCGACGCGGCCATCGCCATCCGCCATGACCTGCACCGGCACCCGGAGCTGGCCTTCGAGGAACACCGCACCAGTGCCCGCGTAGCCGAGTTGCTGCAGCAGTGGGGCTATGGAGTCACCACCGGTCTCGGCGGCACCGGCGTGGTCGGCATACTGCAGCGCGGGCAGGGCAGCCGTCGCCTCGGCCTGCGCGCCGACATCGATGCACTGCCGATCCACGAGGATTCCGGACTGGCCTATGCCAGCCAGACCGACGGCCTGATGCATGCCTGCGGCCACGATGGCCACACCGCCATCCTGCTGTCGGCCGCGCATTACCTGGCTCACCATGGCCGTATCGACGGCACCCTGCAGCTGGTATTCCAGCCGGCCGAGGAAACCGGCTCGGGCGCGTCGAAGATGATTGCCGACGGCCTGTTCGAGCGCTTCCCGGTGGATGCAATCTATGGGCTGCACAACTGGCCGGGCGTACCCGTGGGCCACTTCGGCTTCGTCGACGGTCCGGCGATGGCGTCGGTGGACTGGGCGCGGCTGAAAGTGATCGGCAAGGGCGGCCATGGTGCCGAGCCGCAGGGCAGTGTCGATCCGATCCTGGTGGCGGCGCACATCATCACCGCGCTGCAGAGCGTGGTATCGCGCAATGTCGATCCACGGCAGATGGGCGTGGTCACGGTCGGCTCGATCCATGGCGGGCAGGCCGCCAATGTGATTCCGGACGTGGTCGAACTGACGTTGACCGTACGCGCCTATCTGCCCGAGGTGCGCGACACCCTGCGCCGTCGGACCATCGAGATTGCCGAGCAGACCGCCGCCGCCTTCGGTGCGCGGGCCGAGATTGCATTCCCGCGTGGCTTCCCCAGCGTAATCAACCATCCGCAGCAGACCGCCTACGTCCGCGAGGTGGCTTTGCGTGGCTTCGGCGCCGAACAGGTAGTGCCTGACTTTGCGCCGCGCACGGCCAGCGAGGACTTCGCCTTCCTGCTGCAGGCGCGCCCCGGAAGTTTCGTGTTCGTCGGCAACGGCGACAGCGCACCGCTGCACAGTCCGCGCTATGTGTTCAACGACGCCGCCATCGCGCCGGCCGCCAGCCTGTGGGCGCGGTTGGCCGAAGACTACCTGGTGAAGGACGTGGCATGAGCAGCAACGAACGCTTCTTCTATACCTCGGTGGATGATCCGCTGGCGCGGCCCCTGTTCGATGGCCTGGAGCAGGAGTACGACAGCCGCTACGCCGACGTGCGCCGACGCATCGGTGGCAGTGCCCGCGAGGAGCTGCAGCGATACCCCGCGCAGGCATTCGCCTCACCGGTAGGCGCGTTCGTACTGTTGCTGCGCGACGGCGTTGCGATCTCCGGGGGTGCCTTCATGCCGCACCGCGATCCGGAGACCGCTGAATTCAAGCGGATCTGGACGCTGCCGGGGCTGCGGCGGCAGGGGATCGCGCGGCGCGTCTTGCAGGAGCTGGAGGCGCAGGCCGCGCGCCAGGGCTATCGGCGGGTGTTCCTGACCACCGGCTTCCGCCAGCCCGAAGCGGTCGGCCTGTACCTCAGCCATGGCTACACCGCGCTGTTCGATCTGCAGGCGGATCCGGAAACCATCGCTCACCTGCCGTTCGAGAAGTATCTGCAGGCGCCCGCGTCACGGGTCGCGCAGGCGCAGGCTGTACTGCATGGAGCCCACGCATGAGCACGCCGTCGACCGCGCTGGATGGAATTGCCGCACGCCCCGCACCGGCGCCCGCGCTGAAGATCGTGCCGGCCCGGCATCCACTGCAGGTGTTCGGAACGCTGCTGGCGTTGGCGCTGATCCTGATTGCCCTGCAATCGGTGCTGGGCAATCCACGCTGGGGCTGGGGCACGTTCGCCGAGTGGTTCTTCGCGCGCCCGGTGCTGGAAGGCCTGGGCCGCACGCTGCTGCTGACCGCACTGGGTACCGGCCTTGGCTTCGCGCTGGGCACCCTGCTTGCGCTGGCGCGCGTCTCCGGCTCGCCACTGCTGTCGGCGGTGTCGTGGGGCTACGTCTGGTTGTTCCGTTCGATCCCGCTGCTGGTGCTGTTGTTGCTGCTGAACAACCTGGGCTACCTGTACAGCACCATCGAGCTGGGCGTGCCGTTCACCGGCATCAGCCTGTTCTCGTACCCGACCACCCAACTGATCGGTGTGTTCACGGCGGCGGTGCTGGGCCTTACGTTGAACCAGGCCGCATTCTCGGCCGAAGTGATCCGCGGTGGCATCCTGTCGGTCGACCATGGCCAGTACGAGGCGGCAGCCGCACTTGGCCTGCCGCGTGGCCGCCAGGTGCGCCGCATCATCCTGCCGCAGGCGATGCGCTCGATCCTGCCGGCAGCGTTCAACGATGTGATCGGGCTGGCCAAGAGCACGTCGGTGGTCTACGTGCTGGCGCTGCCAGAGCTGTTCTACACCGTGCAGGTGATCTACCGCCGCAACCTGGAGGTGGTGCCGCTGCTGATGGTGGCCACGGTCTGGTACCTGGTGATCCTGACCGTGCTGTCGCTGTTGCAGCGACGGGTGGAGCAGCGCTTTGCGCGCGGCCAGCTGCAGCGCGAGCGCTCGGTGTCGCGTGTATCGTCGCCGACGCGTACACAGCACGATCCCACGCCGCGCGCCACCAGCCGCCCGCGCATCGCCGCGCAGGTCGAGGCGGGCGAGGGTGCATCGGTGTCGTTGCATGGCGTAGGCAAGGTGTTCGGCGACCAGCCGGTGCTGGAAGACGTGAACCTGGACCTGCGCGCGGGCAGCGTGACCGTACTGATCGGCCCGTCCGGTGCCGGCAAGTCCACGCTGCTGCGGCTGATCAACCACCTGGAACGCGCCGACAGTGGCTACGTGGCCGTCGGCGGCCAGCTGATCGGCTACCGCCGTGACGGTGACACCCTGTACGAGCTGCCGGAGCGCGAGATCCGCCGCCGCCGCGCCGAGGTCGGCATGGTGTTCCAGGGCTTCAACCTGTTCCCGCACCTGACCGCGCTGGAGAACATCATCGAGGCGCCGATCGCGGTGCGCGGCGTGCCGCGCGCGCAGGCCGAGCAGCAGGCGCGCACGCTGCTGGAGCGGGTGGGCCTGGCCGACAAGGCCGATGCCTTCCCGCGCCAACTGTCGGGCGGCCAGCAGCAGCGCGTGGCGATTGCCCGCGCGCTGGCCCTGCAGCCGAAGGTGCTGCTGTTCGACGAGCCGACCTCGGCACTGGACCCGGAGCTGGTGGCCGAAGTACTGATCGTGATCGAGGAACTGGCCCGCTCCGGCACCACGCTGGTGATCGTTACCCATGAGTTGAGCTTCGCCCGTCGCGTGGCCGACCACGTGGTGATGATGGACCAGGGGCGGGTGATCGAGCAGGGCACGCCCGAGGCCCTGTTCCAGCGCCCGCGCCAGCAACGCACCGCCGATTTCCTGGCCAAGACTCCGTAACCCCGAAAGGAACGCCATGAGCCCTGCAGCATCGCGTGGACCGTCGCGCAGCACTCTGTTGATCGTGGGCGTGCTGGTCATCGGCATCGCCGGCATTGTCTATTCGCGCGTGCGCCAGGCACCGGATACCGGCACCGTGGCGGTGGCCAGCCTGGCCGGCGCGAACACCGCCGTGCTGGAAGGCACACTCGATCCGAAGGCGCAGGCGTTGATTCCCGCGGGCTACCGCTTCGTCACGCCCGGTACGTTCACCGTGGCCACCCACCCGGGGCAGCTGCCACTGGCAGACTATGGTGCTGACAGCAAGGAGGTGGTCGGCATCGAGCCGGACATCGCGCGACTGATTGCCGATGCATTGGGCCTGAAGCTGGTGATCGTGCCGGTGGCCTGGGCCGACTGGCCGCTGGGGCTGGAATCGGGCAAGTACGATGCGGTGCTGTCGAACGTGACGGTCACCGAGGAACGCAAGAAGAAGTTCGATTTCTCCAGTTACCGCTACGACCTGCTGGGCATCTATACGCGCAGGGATGGGCCGATCCGGAAGATCGACAAGCCCGCCGACGTGGCCGGGCTGAAGGTGGTGGTCGGTGCTGCCACCAACCAGGACCAGATCCTGCGGCAGTGGGACCGGCAGAACATCGCCGCCGGTCTGAAGCCGGTGGAATACCAGTACTTCGATGATGCGGTGGTGGGGCGGCTTGCGGTGATCACCGGCCGCGCCGACGTCTCCTTCGAACCCAATGCTACCGGCGCCTACTCGGCGCGCGACGGCAAGGTGCGGCGCGTCGGCCTGTTCCCCGGTGGCTGGCCAAACGCTGCGGCGATCTCGGTGACCACGCGCAAGGGCAGCGGCCTTGCCGACGCAGTGACACAGGCGCTGAACACCCAGATCGGCAGCGGCACGTATGCGCAGGCGCTGGCGCGCTGGAACGTGGCCGAGGAAGCGGTGCCGCAGTCGCAGACCAATCCTCCGGGGTTGCCTGCACTCTGACGCCGGGTGTGGCCCGGCGCGGCCCTGTAGCGTCGGGCTTGCTCGACTGGGGTGGGGGGCGGCGAAGTGCAGTCGAGCAAGCTCGACTCTACCAGCGCGCTTCCAGCGTCCGGAACGGTTTCGTCAGGCGCACGCCCTCGGCATTGAAGTCGGCAACTGGCCGCCCATCCACACGCACCGATTTCGGTATCGTGCGCTGCGGCCACCAGACCTTCACCGCCGTGCCTCTGCGCAGCCCATCGCCCAGCGTGACCGTCAGCGCGCCGTCGCGCTGCCGCGCCTGCATCTGCAAGGTGCCATATGCGGTGGGCAGTCGCTCCACCGCCAGCCCATCACCGGCCACCCAGGACGGCGGAGTGCCCGGCAGCAATGACAGCGCATCATCGTCTTCGCGCATCAGCATGCCGAACAGCGTGCGACCATACTCGGCACCGATCCAGGTGTGTGGCATGTCACCCAGGTAGCGCGGGAAACGCAACCGCGAATGCACGACTTCGGCCAGCACCTGCCACTCCAGCGGGCGCCGGTCATGCAGCAGGCCCTGCAGCAGTTCATCGGCGGCCTCGGGCTGGCCCAGGTGTACGTAGCTCAATACGTTGCGGATCTCATAGGGCGTGTAGGCATACAGCGCACCGGGCTGGTTGCGCTTGCGCACGTCCTCCAGATAGCGGGCGAAGGTGGTCCGCAACGCATCGGCAGGCAACACGCTCTGCGCGCCGGTCGGATCCAGGGCGATCGAGACGCCCGTGGGATCGCCATCACCCAGATCCGCCGAGGACGGGATGAAGTCGATGCCCTTCCACGCCATCGTCGCGCGGATCGATGCGTGCAGCGCGTCGTACAGCGCCTTGTGCTGCTGACGCGCCCACACCGCGGTTTCGTGATCGCCCAGTGCGTCGGCCAGCCACGCGCCATCGTGCCAGCCCTTCAGGCCCCAGTAGTCATCCCAGTAGCTGTGGGTCGGTGATGGATAGCCCTCATGACTGATGGATGGTGCAAGTATGCCGGCGAAGCGTTCCGGCGACGGCTGGTCGGCCATGTAACCCGCTACCAGCGTGCGCTCGCGCAGCTGCTGCAGGAAGCGCAGCGCCGCCTTCACTTTCGGCAGGTACGCGCGCACCGACTCCGGCCCGCCATCGAGGCGGGCGACATCGGCGACCAGTGCGACGTATTGCCCCTGGCTGTCGTACTCGATGTCCGAACCAAAACCGGTGTTGACGCTGCCATCGTCGTTGAGGATCGGCGAGACCAGTCCGTTGGCGTGCACGCCGTGCTCGCTGTACCACGCAAGGTAGTCGCGCGCGACCTTGGCTTCGCCCATGCGCAGCAGCACCGCCGACGTGGCCATGCCGTCGCGGATGAAGGAGCGGTTGTAGTTGCGTGGCCCCGGCTGCATGGCCGGCCCGGTCTGGTTGATCAGCATGTAGGCGGCCTGCGCGCGCAGCATGTCGACCAGCGAAGGATCGGGCAGGCGCAGCCCAACCTGGCCCAGCCGTGCCTGCCAATCCGTTGAGGCCTGCGCGCCCAGGGTGTTGAACGCTGCATCGGCGTCGTGTGGCAGCGAGGACAGGTCGAGCGGAGGAGCGTCCGGCAGTGCACCGTTGGCATCGGCGGCGGCGGTGCCCAACGGGAAGGCAGCGACGATGGCCTCGCTGGCCCCGGGCGCCAGCGAAACGCGATAGCTGAGGGCCGCTGCGGCAAGGCCCTGGTCATCCCGTGCCTGTTGCGTGTCGGGCAGCGTGCCGGTGGCGATGGCGGCAGTGATTTCCTTTGCACCTTCCGCACCGAAGGGCGCGGCGCCCGACGCCGTCACCGGGGTGAGTGAATGCAGCAGGATACGGCCATTGATGCGCACCGCCTGACCTTCGACGGACACATCGCGGATCGGTGACAGGCCACCGTTCTGCCACGGCGGGTTCATCTGCATGGGGCGTACAACCAGGGTCAGCGTGCCGTTGATCGTGGTCGTGCCGCTGTTGTGCAGCCGGTGGCGAAGCAGGGTGACCGGCTGCCCGTCGCGCTCAATGGCGAAGGCCTCGCTGCGCAGCTCCAGTCCGGGCTGCGGTGCCCAGGTGGCCGACGGCATCGGCTTCCATCCATCGCGCAGGGCATGCTGCACCGTCTGCCCCGCCGCGCCTGCAGCGTGCCCGTCGGCATTGCGCCAGATCGGCTGCACCAGCGGTGCGCCCTTGAAGGCTTCGAGATTGCCGTATTCGTCGAAGATCGATTTCTGCCGACCCGCGTGCACACCCACGGCGGTCCAGTAGGTCTGCTGCATCTGCAGCGAGGCGGGGAACAAGGCACGTTGCGCACCGCTGGCGGCAATCTGGTAACGCTTCATCGGCGTCATCACCGCCTTCGGGCCCAGCAGGCGGATGCGGGCGATCTGCGGAGCGTCGCCGTGCACCGTCAACCGTAGTGCGTGGATGTCGAGCGGCGCGCTGGCCGCGAGCCAGCTCTGCTGCCGGGTCGCGGCGTGCGCATCCATCGCCAGCGCATGCCAGCGGCCTTTTGCATCCTGGGCCTGCAGCGCAGCGGCGCCATGCACGCTGGCCCAGTCCACCGCCAGCCCGGTGCTCGGCTGCGGCCGTGGCAAGGTGATGTCGAGCGTATGGACGCCACCCCTGCCGGCGGGAATTGCTACTGCACTGCCGCCTTGCCACAGCGCCGCTGACTGCGTGGCATCGAGTCCCACCACGCGCGCGCTGAGCGACGTATCGAGCGGTTCCATTTCGAAGATCGACACGCCCCAGTCGGAGGTGCGCCGCGGACTGGCCAGGCGCAGGTAACGGGCCTGGCGTGGCGCGAAGTACAGCGTTTCGACGCCGCCGAGTGAATCGCCCATGGTGTAGGCGGTCTGCCACTGCGTCCCGTCCAGCGAGGTCTGCAACGTGTAGCCCTCGGGATTGGAGACATCCCAGGTCAGGCGCACGCCAGCGAGCGTGGCCGGTGCGCCGAGGTCGATCTGGAACCAGTGGCCGGGACTGAACGCGCCGCCGGTCACCGTGTTCGGATCGTTGTCGATCAGGTGGCTGATGGCCATGGCCGGGACCTGCTGCGATGAAGCACTTGCACGCCACTGGTCGCGGGCCGGCAGGTTCTGGGCCTGCGCGGAGAACGCCAGCCCGACAAACAGCAGGGCTGCGGTGAGGCGGAAAGAGGAGGGCAGCTTGAGGACAGTGGAGCGTTCAACGCGAAATGCCATTACAGACAACCTCGCAGGTTCGGCCGGGATCGGGCGAGCGCTACGCTAGCAAGGGTTGTAACCGTTTACATGACGCGCTGCGGTAGGCGATGCAACGAGTGCTGACGGATGTGGCTCTGGACGCATGACCGGGATTGGCTAGGGTCATTGCTCAAGGCAAAGCATGCAGGTTGTCATTTGACAACCCTGGCCTGTCATGTGCAGACTAGGGAGAACAAGGAATGTCTCGTGCTCGTCATCCCGACAAGGACATCGAATCGGTGCTGCGGTTCGCGGAAGCTCGAGGCTGGAGCCTCCGTGTAGGTGGGAGCCATGCGTGGGGCCGGATGTATTGCCCTTACAACGACACCGACTGCCGATGCGGAGAATTCTGTGTCGTGAGCATCTGGAGCACGCCGCGCAGTCCTGGCAACCATGCGCGCGCCTTGCGCCGCGTGGTCGAGAACTGCAGTCGTGAGCAATGAAATCAGGCTTCGACGGAAGCGAGGTGGCAGATGATGGAATTCAATTTCACCCTGAAGTACCGCTTGCCCGAACTCTACGATGACGTCGGAGTGCTTGAGCGGCGGCTGGTGGAGGCGGGGTGTGACGACGCGCTTCTGGGCAGCGGCTTGCCGGGAAGGATGGCGCTGGCCTTCTGCCGTGACGCCGACAGCGCGGCGGTCGCCCTGTGCTCGGCAGTGGATGATGTGCAGCGGGCCGTGCCGGGTGCCGAACTGGTGGAGGTGAGCCCCGATCTGGTTGGGCTTACGGATGTGGCCGATCTGCTCGGGATGTCGCGACAGAACATGCGGAAGCTGATGCTGGCCAACCCGCAGTCGTTTCCGTCCCCGGTGCATGACGGCTCAACCTCCATCTGGCATCTGGCCGACATTCTGGGTTGGTTGCGCGCGCGTGGCAGCGAGAAGGTCACCACGGAAATGGCCGAACTGGCCGCGGCCGCATTGCAGTTGAATCTGGCCCGGGAAGGGCGCAGGTTGCAGCCGAAGGCGTAGTGCCAGGCTGCCGCATCAGCGCTGTCACCCGCGCGCTGGGGGCCTGCAGAAAGGGCGCCCGAAGGCGCCCCGCAGGTGCATTGATCTTCCCGGCTCAGCCTCGTGGCGAGAGCAGGTCTGCAAGACCGATGGAGGCGTACATTTCGCGTCGCATGCGATCGGCAACGGCATTGACCACTTCGGCGCCGTCCTGTGAGGGGTCTACATGTACCCGGAATGGCCGATGTCCGTGTGGCAGGCCCACCACCCGCACGATCTGCCGCGCGACCTCCTCGGGATCGGCATCTGCAGGCTCCAGCCCTGCCAGGCCCTTCAGTGCCTGGTCGGCGACACCTGCATACGGGCCATTCTCATAGTCGTCCACGATGGCGGTATCGGCGGGCGTGCCCGAATGCAGGAAGTGATTGGTGCCCTTGGTGAATGCACCCGGCACCATGATCGTGGTCTCGATGCCCCACCGCGACAGTTCGGTTGAATAGGACACCGCCAGTGCATCCATGGCGGCCTTGGCGGCGAAGTAGGGCGCAAGGAACGGTGGCGTGCCACCGCGTGTGGAGGACGAGCCGATCCAGACGAGCAGGCCGCTGCCACGGCGGCGCAGGTGTGGCAGCGCGGCGCGGTTCACCCGCTGTGTGCCCAGCACATTGACGTCGTACTGCTGCATCAGCTGCTCCGGGGTGAATGCTTCAGCCGGCCCGAACACCATGTGCCCGGCGTTGTGCACGATGACGTCGAGCGCGCCTGCTTCGGCCAGAACCTGTTCGACCGCCGCCTGGCTGGACGCGTCCGACTGCACGTCCAGTTCAACGCTGCGAAGGTCGGCGTGATGCGCGTCTGCCCACTGTGCGATGTCGGCCACGCGGGTTGCATTGCGCCCGCGCGTTTCGCGCATCGAGGCGTAGACGACGTGGCCGGCAAGGGCCAGTGCCTTGGCGGTCATCAGGCCGAAGCCGGAGGATGCGCCGGTGATCAGGATGGTGTGCGACATGGAAACTCCAGAAGAAGAGAGGGTCATTGCCGGGCGCGGGCCAACAGGCGCTGCGGCACGGTGTGCGCGGTCCAGGCGGCCAGTGAACCGAGGGCGCTGGCCGCGGCCAGTTCGGAGAGATGGGCCAGCGAGGGCTCGAGGTGGGCCGCGAACCAGCTGACCAGACCGAGGAAGTACCCCAGCAGGTTGTTCAATACCGGCAGGCCACGCAGGGCGACCACGCACAGCGCTACGACCAGCACGACGGCGGGCACGGCCAGCGAGGGACCCAGTGAGGGAGAGAGCAGGCCCACTGCAAGTGTTGCCAATGCGCCGATGCCCAGCCCGAACCAGACGCAGGCCAGGTTTTCGATCGTCGAGCGCGTGCCCTGCAGCCGCGTGAAAAAGGCAATCCAACCGATGAACATCGTCCACACCGGCCAGCCGGCATGCAGCGCTCCGGCTGCGGCGAAGGCCGCGGTGAGCGCCGCGGTCACGGTGACGAGGGCGTAGGCACTGCGGGAAACAGGGATCGGATTCATGGCGTCTCCCCGTGGCTCAGACCGCGCCGCCGTTGGCACGCAGGACCTGACCGTTGATCCATCCGCCGTCGGCACCGGCCAGGAAGGCCACAGCAGCGGCGATGTCATCCGGCGTACCCAGGCGTTCAAGCGGGCTCATCTTTGCCAACCGGTCGATCAGCTCGGCTGATTTGCCTTCCAGGAACAGGCTCGTTGCCGTCGGGCCCGGTGCGACCGCGTTCACGGTGATGCCGCGGCCGCGCAGTTCCTTGCTGAGGATGGCGCTCATGGTTTCCACCGCCGCCTTGCTTGCGGCATAGACGCCATAGCGCTCGAGCTTGAATCCGACCACGCTGGTGGACAGGGTGACGATGCGGCCGCCGTCGCGGACACGGCGTGCGCTCTCGCGCAGCACATTGAACGCGCCCTTCAGGTTGATGGCGATGAGGCGGTCGAACAGGGTGTCTTCGCTCTCGGCCAGCGAAGCGAGTTCCAGTACCCCGGCACTGTTCACGACCACATCGACACCGCCGAAACGTGCCTCGATCGCATCGAACAGGGAGTGCACGGACTGCGGCTTGGCGACATCGGCTTGAAGCGCGATGGCCTGTCCGCCATTGGCCATCAGCTCGTTGGCCAGTGCTTCGGCCTCTTGGTGACGGCCGGCATAGTTGATGGCAACGGCAAAGCCGTCGGCGGCGAGGCGGCGGGAGATGGCGGCGCCGATGCCGCGCGAGCCGCCGGTGACAAGGGCAACGGGGGCTGAGGAAGCGATGTTCATGTTCAGATCCAGGAAGGCGCACCCACATGGCGCACGGTCATCCTGAGCGTAATTGCCGGACGGATAATCCCCCTTGATCCGGCAACATCATCCGGGTAGCCGAACAATCAGGCCGCCGACCCGCTGTACGTCCCCGCCCGGGCCGCCACAGCTGTGCTGCTGCAGCACCCGCGCGAGGCGGGGGCGGCAGAGGGTTCCAGGCAGGGCGCGGTGGCAGGCTACAACTGCACCTGCTCCCACCAGCGCGTGCCGGCGCTCGGCGCCTGCATGTCCAGCGCTTCGCCCATCATCGGCGTGGCCACCGGCACGCTGTTTGCCTTCGCCAGGGCGGTGATGCGCTCGAACGGTTGTTGCCAGGCATGCAGGGCCAGATCGAAGGTTCCGTTGTGGATCGGCAGCAGCCACTTGCCGCGCAGATCCAGGTGCGCCTGCAGGGTCTGTTCCGGTTGCATGTGCACGAACGCCCAGCGTGGGTCATAGGCGCCGGTTTCGATCATGGTGAGGTCGAACGGGCCATACTTCTCGCCGATGGCCTTGAAGCCATCGAAGTAGCCGGTGTCGCCACTGAAGAAGATGCGGAAGTCGCCGTCCTGGATGACCCAGGACGCCCACAGGCTGCGATCACTGTCGCCCAGCCCACGGCCGGAAAAGTGCTGGCCCGGGGTGGCGGTCAGGCGCAGGCCGCTGGCTTCGGTCGACTGCCACCAGTCCAGCTGTTCCACCTTGGCGGCATCCACGCCCCAGGCGATGAGCTGGTCGCCCACCCCCAGCGGCGCAATGAAACGCGCGGTCTTGCCGGCCAGCTGCATCACCGCGGCGTGGTCTAGATGGTCGTAGTGGTTGTGCGAGAGGATCACACCGGCGATCGGCGGCAGTTCGTCGATGCTGATCGGGGGCGCGTGGAAACGCGCCGGGCCCATCCACTGCACCGGAGAGGCGCGCTCGGAGAATACCGGGTCGGTCAGCCAATACTGGCCGCGCAGCTTCAGCAGGATCGTCGAGTGCCCGAGCCGGAACAGGCTGCGGTCGGGCGCGGCGTCCAGGCGGGCGCGGTCCAGCGGCAGCACCGGAATGGGGTGCGCCGGCACCGTGCCCTTGGGTTTGTTGAACAGGAACGTCCACCAGATCTCCGCGCCGTCGCGCAGGCCCATTGCCGGCCGCGGCAGGGCGTTGCGGAACTTGCCGTCGCGGTACTGCGGCGAATCGGGGAAGTCGGGAAGGGACCAGGACTTGCAGAAGGTGTAGGCGGTCACGGCGAGGATTCCAAGCAAAAGGACAAGGAGCAGGCGCTTCATGGGTGACGTCCGCTGAGTACACTGCACAGTGTAGTTTCGTGTTTTTCAAAAGTACACTGCTCGGTGTAAAATGCGCGCATCCGTTCAGCTGACTGGTCCCTGCCATGCCCCGTGCCCCGCAACGCCTGACCGACCGCAAACGCGACGCCATCGTGCGCGCGGCGGTGGAGGAGTTCCGTGCGTCGGGTTACGAAGCCACCAGCATGGACCGCATCGCCGAAGCGGCCGGGGTCTCCAAACGCACCGTCTACAACCACTTCCCCAGCAAGGAAGCGTTGTTCTCGATGATCCTGGAGGAGCTGTGGGAGCGCAGCGTGGCCAGCGACACGCTGCCGTACCGCGCCGACCAGCCGCTGCCGGCACAGCTGCTGCAGCTTGTGGGGCAGAAGCTGGAGCTGCTCAGCGACGCCAACTTCATCGATCTGGCGCGGGTGGCAATGGCCGAGATCATCCATTCGCCGGAACGCGCGCAGGCGATCGTGTGCCGCATGGGCGAGAAGGAAAGCGGCGAGAGTGCGTGGATCCGTGCGGCGATTGCCGATGGGCGCCTGCGTGCGGTCGATCCGGAGTTTGCCGGGCACCAGCTGCACGGCCTGGTGAAGAGCTTTGCGTTCTGGCCGCAGGTGACGATGGGGCAGGCGCCGTTGAACGCCGAGGAACGCGCGCGCGTGGCCGAGTCGGCGGTGGCGATGTTCCTGGGCTACTACGCGATCTAGCCGGCGGCGAAACGACGGAATTCATCCGCCGGTAGCGCAGCCGAGTACAGATAGCCCTGGCCGACATCCACGCCCAGTGCGCGCAGCTGCTGTTCCTGTGCCAGGGTCTCGGTGCCTTCGGCCACCACGATCGCGCCGCAGCGATGCGCGACTTCAACGATGAAGCGCACGATCGACTGTGACTTGGCATCGGACAGCGTGGCGATCAACGCCTGCTCGATCTTGACCTCGGCGATGGCCAGCTGCGAGAGCAGGATCAGGGTCGAGTAGCCCGCACCGAAATCATCCAGGGACAAGGTCACTTCGGCGGCCAGCAATTGCGCGATGTTGGCATCGACCACATCGCGTTCGACGATCTCGGTCCACTCGACGATTTCCAGGCGCAGCATTGTCCCGGGCACATCATGCAGCTGCAGCAGTTCCTGCAGGCGCAGGCCGAAACCGGGCAGGCGCAGCGACTCGGCGGAGACATTGACCGCCACGGTCAGTTGCAGGCCCTCATCCCGGCACTGCTGCAGGAAGTGGATGGCTGACTGCAGCGTGGCCCATTCCAGGTCGGCCAGGCGGCCCTGGCGGCGCAGCAGCGAGATCACCCGCATCGGCGTGACCATCCGGCCCTCGCCGTCGCGCATGCGCAGCAACGCTTCGGCACCGACCAGGCGCCGGTCCTGCAGGCGATGCTTGGGCTGGTAGCACAACGGCGCGTCGCCTTGGCGGAGCCAGCGTTCCAGTGCACCTTCGATCAGCACGTCGATCTCGCTGTCGCGCTGGACCGGATCGTCGAAGAACACGACGCCCGACTTGATCGCGCTCAACGCCAGCGTGATCGCGCGGAAGGGCAGGTGCCCGTCGTCGGCGTCACCGGGCGGCTTCAGTTCGACCACCGCGCAGCGGACCAGCGGCCGGAAGCCTGGCCACTCCTCGCTGATGCGCTCGGCCAGCCCGGACGCCAGTTCGGTGATGCGGGGCTGCGTGCGCAGTTCCGGCAACGACAGGCCCTGCACCAGGATCGCCAGCGCGGCATCACCGAACTGATAGATCTCCAGCCTGTCCGCAGGCAGTGATGGCAGCAGGCGGCGCACATCGTCGCCGCTGTCGCGCCGCCACAGTCCGTTGTCCTGCAGCGGCCCATAACGCAGCCGCAGGTCACGCAGGTTGCCCATCTCGGCGACGATCAGGCATGCATGACCGATGCCGTCGTTGTCGCGCCAATAGTGCTGCAGGCGTTCGCCGAGCGCGCGCATGTTGGGCAGGCCGCTGATCGGGTCGATGCGCAGCCAGGCCTGCTCGCGCTGGCGCTGGGCATCGATCTGCGCATCGTTGTAGACCAGTGCGAACACGGCGCCCAGCATCAACAGCGACACGGGCAATGCCAGCAGGCGCTGGATCGCCAGTTCTGTTACCGGCAGCTGATCGGCGCCGATGATCGCCACGCCGAGGGCCAGGCCCAGCGCGGTCACGCCGATGCGCACGCCCCAGGCCTGCAGGATCATCGGCAGCGAGAGTTCGTTGAGCATGCGCGGGTGCAGGCGCCTGCGCAGCCAGATGCCGGCCAGCATCTGCAGCAGGGATTCAAGGGCCGCGGGCAGGAAGAACTGGGTGCCGGAGAACTGGTAGCGGGCCAGCAGGCTGGCGGCCAGGCAGGCCAGGCCGCCGCGCCAGCCACCGAGCAGGCCGCTGACCAGCAGGATGTCGAAGCCGAGGTGGAGCTTGACCACGCCCTGGGTATAGCGGGCCACGAACCAGGAATTGAACAGGTAGATCAGGCCCAGCGCCACGCCCACATACAGGCGGCGCCCTTCGATGGCATGGCCGGCGCGGCGGGTGGCGATCAGCAGCACGCCGATCATGCCGATGACGGCGGTGGCCTGCAGCAGGTACAGCGGCAGGCTGGGCAGGGCACTGTCCAGGACCTGGGCCGTAACCCGTGAAAGCGCATCCATAGCAGGTTCCCGCCTGTGACCGACGGCCAGTGAGGAGCAGGGTAAACCACGGCCGCGCGCGCGGCCACTGACGCCTCCCTGCGCTGGCCGCCGTGGTCAGTAGCGCGGGTCGGCGATGGCCGGTAGCACCAGTTCGCGCACGAAGCCCGAGGGCGACAGCTGCAGCAGTGCACGCACCATGGCCACCACGTCGTGCACGGGCACCAGCCCGCCTTCGCCGCGCGCTGCGGCGTCAGCCACCGGTACCGCCAGTGCGTCGTCGGTATTGAGATAACCCAGCTGCAGGCTGGTGACCGCCAGGCGGCGCTCGCGGAAGCCTTCGCGCAGCGCATCGGCGATGCCGTTGAGCGCGAACTTCGAAGCGCCGAAGGCCACTTCCGGGCGGCCGCTGCGCGGCAGTGCCGAGGTGGAACCGGTCAGCACCAGCTGTGGCCGTGCTGCATTCAATACACGGGGCAACAGGCGCTGCAGCAGCATCAGGGTGGCGGTGATGTTGACGTCGACCAGCTGCGCGAGCGCGGTATCGCTTTCATCGAGAAAGGCGTATTCGTCGCTGAAGGCCTTGTCTTCCCAGATGCCCAGGTTGTGGATCAGCACATCGATATCGGCCGGTGCCTGCGCTGCGATGTGGTCGGCCGCTGCGGTGGGCCGGGACAGGTCTGCTTCGATCCATTGCAGAGTGACGTCGTCAGGGCAGGCGATGCCGCGCGGGCGGGTGCGCGAGACACCAATCACAGTGTCACCCGGGGCACAGAGGCCTTCCACGAACGCGCGTCCCAGGCCTCTGCTAGCGCCGATGATCATCAATTTCATGTTGCTTCCTTGGTTGTGCAGTGGCGGCATCAGTGGGCCGCCAGGATGAGGTCCCAGTCGCCGAACGCGCGCAGGCCGCTGCGTTCGGCAGTGGTGATGGAGGCCGTGTTGTCGAGCTGGCATCGGTACTGCGGCTGCAACCCGGAGGCCTGGGCGGATATGGCCATCGTCTGCACGAGCCGGCGTGCATGACCACGCCCACGGGCTTCGGGCAGTG
This sequence comes from Stenotrophomonas sp. Sm6012, assembly GCF_030985895.1. NCBI lineage: Bacteria > Pseudomonadati > Pseudomonadota > Gammaproteobacteria > Lysobacterales > Lysobacteraceae > Stenotrophomonas > Stenotrophomonas sp. Sm6012. Next base: position 47,878 of record NZ_JAPTFX010000002.1, read on the forward strand.
TCAGCACGCCCATGTCGGCGAGTGCCGGATCCAGGCTCCACGGGTACAGGCTGCCGGCCGCGACCAGCTGCTCGCCGTCGAAGGCACCGAACACCTGCCAGTGGTCGAGCTCGACCCAGGCCGCATCGAGATCCCCCTTGCTGGCGCTGGCCTGGAACGCACTGAACACAGCAGTGTCGGCTGGAGCGAGGCGGCGGATGTGGGGCGGTGCAGGGTGCTCGGCCAGTGCCGCAAGTTCTGCAGCAGGGAAATAGAAGAGGCGGTCGGCGCCATGCGTGCGCTGGCCGACGTCGATCAGCCGCTGCCGCAGCTGTGCGAGTGTCCAATGCGCGCGTGCGTACAGTTGCAGGCGTTCCGCCAGGACTGGGCGCAGCACCGCGCGCGCAGGACCAGCAAACGGTTGCAGCAGCATGCCGTCCTCACCCTCGTCTAAATCATCGCTGCAGGCCAGGTACAGCAGGGGATCGTCCTGCAGCATGCGCTCACCCCCGCAGATGCGCCGCCAGCTGGCATCGATCATCGGGGCAAACGCATCATCCATGACAGTGGTCTCGCTCAGTGCCGGGGCAGATTCACCTGCAGGCCGGACGCCTTCCATTCGGGGTAGCCGGCGGGGAGCTGCTGCGCCGCCAGTCCGGCCTCGTCCAGCATCGCCAGCGCATCGTTGGACAGCACGCAGCAGGGCCCGTGGCAGTCGGCGACAATGTGGACGGCGCGTGGCCGTTCGTCCATCCATGCATGCCGTTCCGTAACGGGAATGTTCAGCGCGCCAGGCACAGCTCCATCATTGGTGCTGTTGACGGGGGGCATGCCGGATGAGCGAGAATCCGTGCAGTCATCGGCAACAGGCGTTTCCCGGCATGGAAGCAACCCACGCGCGCATGGATGGCATGCCCCTGCCTCACGCCTGGCAGGAAGCGCTGGCCGGCGCGCGTTTTGAGCGGCAGTCGATCGGCGTTTCGCGCGCTGATGTTGCCCGCGTGCACCGGCCCGGGCAGGCCGATGCGTTCCTGAAATCGGAAGTGATCGATGCCTTCAGTGAACTGGGTGATGAGATCGCACGCCTGCGCTGGTTGCAGGCACAGGGGCAGCCCGCACCGACGGTGATGGCCACTGCCGAAGAAGCGGGCCGGCGCTGGTTGCTGATGAGTGCGCTGCCAGGCCGCGACCTGGCCACGTCAGTGGATCTGCCACCCCGACAGGTGGTAGTGGTGCTGGCTGACGCATTGCGCGACCTGCATGCCTTGCCGGTGTCAGCCTGTCCGTTCGACCAGCGGTTGGCGTCGCGCCTCCATGCCGCGCAGGCACGCGTCGAAGCCGGTGTGGTCGACGCCGACGACTTCGATGACGAACGCCTGGGCCAGAGCGCGCAACAGGTCTTTGTCGAGCTTTGCGCGAGCCGGCCGGCGCACGAAGACCGGGTGGTCTGCCATGGCGATGCCTGCCTGCCCAACCTGATGGTGGCTGACGGCCGCTTCAGCGGTTTCATCGATTGCGGGCGCTTGGGCGTGGCCGACCGCTACCAGGACCTGGCATTGGCCGCGCGCAGCCTCGTGCACAATTTTGGTGACACGCGCTGGGTGGCGCCGCTGTTCCAGCGTTACGGCGTGATCGCCGATGAGCGGCGGCTGGCGTTCTATCGATTGCTCGACGAGTTCTTCTGAAGCGAGCGGGGGCTGAACGCCGGCCTGCCGGTGGCTTCGCGGGCGCTTGAAATGGACGAACGTTCGTTCATTATTCGCGCCATGAGCCGAATCGAACGCAATGAGCAGCGCGTGGCCCTGATCCTGCAGGCGGCGCTGCAGTGCTTCCTGGCCAAGGGCTTCCACCAGACCAGCATGCGCGACATCGCGCAGGCGGCCGGCGTCAGCCTGGGCAACCTCTACAACCATTTTCCGGGCAAGGAGGCGATCATCCTCGCGGTAGCAGTGGCCGAGAGCGAAGAACTGGCACCGATGCTTCAGCGGCTGGCGGCCGCCGACGGCGAGCGCACACAGGTGATGGCGTTCCTGCTGGATCTGCATGCGTTGTGCCGGCAGCCGCAGTGGGCGACGCTTGCGGTCGAGGTGCTGGCCGAGAGTGCACGTACCCCCGCCGTGGCCGAGGCTTTCGCGGCCAATCGCAGGCAGCTGCAACAGGCTCTGGCCGATGCCCTGCAGCGCGTGGCACAGCGCGAGCGGCGGCGCCCGGCGCTGGCTCCGCCACTGCAGGCGCAGGTGCTGCTGGATGCCATCGAAAGCGATGCATTGCGCCGAGGGCTGGGCGAGGCCGATGAGGCGGATGGTGAGCCGCTGGATATCGGGCTGCTGGCGCTGCTGCTGGGTGCGCGCGCATGAGCGTCGATGACCGGCGCCTGCACGGCCTGGACCTGGCACGCTACCTCGCACTGGCCGGCATGGTGCTGGTCAATTTCCGCCTGGCGATGGCCGTGCCCGCAGAGGGTACGGGTGGGTTGGCAGGCTTCTTCCACCTGCTGGAAGGCAAGGCCTCGGCCACCTTCGTTACGCTGGCCGGGCTGGGACTGGTGCTGGCCACGCGGCGGCAGGGATGGTGGCCGGCCAGCGTGCAGACCTGGCGGCGCGCACTGTTCCTGCTGGTGCTGGGCCTGCTCAACCTGACGCTGTTCCCGGCCGATATCCTGCACTACTACGCGGTGTACTTCGCGCTGGCGGTGCTGTGGCTGCGTGCGTCGCCATGGTTGTTGCTGGCCAGCATCGTCGGCCTGGCCGCGGGTTCGTTCTGGGCGCTGCTGCAGTGGGACTACAGCGAAGGCTGGAACTGGCAGACGCTGGAGTATGCCGGCCTGTGGCGGTGGCCTGGCATGGCGCGCAACCTGTTGTTCAACGGCTTCCATCCGTTGCTGCCGTGGCTGTGCTTCTTTCTGCTGGGCATGCTGCTGGCGCGCCTGCCGTTGTCGCAGCCTCGGGCGCAGCGCGCACTGCTGGTGCTGGGCCTGCTGCTGATCGGGACCGGGCATGGCGTGCAGCAGCTGGCGCAGGGAACGCCCTGGCAGCCGTGGCTGGGAACGCAGCCGATGCCGCCGGGGCCGGCCTATGTGCTGACGGGCGCGGGCGCGGCCTGCAGTGTCATCGCGGCCTGCCTGTGGCTGGCGCGTCTACGCTCGGGCGAGTGGTTGGCACCGTTCACCGCGGCCGGGCGAATGACCCTGACCCTGTACGTCGCGCACATCCTGCTGGGCATGGGCACGCTGGAAAGCCTGGGCCTGCTGGATGGCCGTGCCTCGCTCGCCTCGGTGCTGCTGTGGGCGCTGCTGTTCCTGCTGCTGGCGACCGGGGCGGCGTGGTTGTGGTCATGGCAGTTCGCGCGCGGCCCTCTGGAAATGGTGATGCGGCGCATCGCGGGTTAGCCCTTGGGTCGCGACGCACGATGTTGTGACGGACATGTCTGTGTCGTAGCGAACGCATCTGCGATAGTAGCGGCAGGTAATACTTTCCGTTTGCATCCATGTCATCCGCTTCGGCGCAGCATCTCGGCGAAGTCCTGCAGCAGTCCTATGCCATCACGGCGAACGCAGTGGTGCCGCGCCCGGTGGGCGCCGATGCCAACGCCAGCGTGTATCGCGTCGATGCGCGGCGCGGGCAATGGTGGTTGAAGTGCCGCACCTACCAGGTCGATCCAGCAGTCTGGGACAGCCTGCACTGGCTGCGCGGCACGCTGGGTATCGAGGAGATCGTCGCGCCCTGGCCGGCGTTGACGGGAGGCGCGTCGGTACAACGCTGGGGGCTGCAGTTCACCTTGTTCCCCTACATCGAAGGGCAGTCCGGCTTCGAGGCGGCGCTGAGCCGCACGCAGTGGCAGCGGCTGGGCGAAGTGCTGCAGCGCCTGCACGCGGCGCAGCTGCCAGCGGAGCTGCAGCAGGCGCTGCCCACCGTGCGGATGGAAACCGGCGCCCTGGAGACGGTCGGGCAGTGGCTGGTGGGTGAGGGGCTGGCGGTGGCGCAGGACGGTCTGGGCCGCGCATTCGCTTCGGTCTGGGATCAGCAGCATGCGCGCATCGCGGCGCTGCATGCGAGCGCGCTGGAGCTGCACGCTGCATTGAAGGATGCACCGGTCGATCTGCACCTGTGCCACACCGACCTGCATGCCGGCAATCTACTGATGGGGAACGATGGTGGCCTGCATCTGATCGATTGGGATGGCCTGTCGCTGGCGCCACGCGAGCGCGACCTGATGTTCATCGGTGGCGCCGTGGGTGGGCGTTGGGGTCGCGAGAATCCGCTTGATTTCGCAGCGGGCTATGGCAGCGACCTGGGGGATCCGCGCTGGATCGCGTGGTACCGCCACTGGCGCATCCTGCAGGACCTGATCGAGTTCCAGCAGGTCCTGCTGGGCAGCGATGGAGAAGAGCGTTCTCCGCAGTTGCGCCGGCAATCGCTGCATTACCTGGGCGAGCAGTTTGCTCCGGGCAATGTGTTCGATGCGGCGGAGCGGGCGTATCGGGCGCTGTAAACGCACGTCACCTGCCATTGATGAGGCTTCGCGCTGCGCGCGATGCGTCGAGCATGGCTCGACGCTACAGGGAGACCTACTCGGCAGGTTTGGCTGCGGCGGAGGCGGCGGCACTGGCGGCGCGGCGTGACAGCACGGCTTCGCGGTGGGCGATGTAGGCGTTGGCGGCAAGGATGATGCCGGCGCCGATGATCGTCCAGCGGTCCACGCTTTCGTTGAACAGCAGCCAGCCAAACAGCGTCACCAGCGGCAGCTGCAGGAAGCTGATCGGGGTCAGTGCCGAGACTTCGCCCAGACGCAACGCGCGTGTCCACAACAGCTGGCCGATGGTGCCCAGCACGCCGGTGGCCAGCAGCCACAACCAGGCGGTGCCGGTTGGCCAGACCCAGACGAACAGGGCCGGAACCAGCGACAGCGGCACCCAGAAGACGTAGGTGTAGAGCACCACGGTGTCGGCGCTGTCGACGCGGGTGAGCTGCTTGATCTGGATCGCCACCAGTGAACTGAGCAGGGCGGCGGCCACGGCCACCAGGCTGCCGGCGGTGAAGCCGGCGGTACCCGGGCGCACGATCACCAGCACGCCGATGAAGCCGACCACCACCGCTGCCCAGCGACGCACGCGCACGGTTTCGCCCAACCACAGTACCGCCGCAATCGTGACGAACAGCGGGGTGGAGTAGGACAGGGAAACCGCCTGCGCCAGCGGCAGATGGCCCAGCGCCCAGAAGGCGCACAGCATCGAGCCCAGGCCGATCGCGCTGCGCAGGAAATAACGCGGCAACTGCTGGGTTTTCAGCGGTGCGTGGCCCGGGCGCAGCAGCATCGGCAACAGCGCCAGCAGGCCGAAGGCGTTGCGGAAGAATGCCACTTCCTGGGTCGGCACGTAGCGGGTGGCATAGCGGATCGCCACCGCCATCAGGCCAAACGCCATCGTGCTGCCGAGCATCAGCAGCGCCGCCCGCATCGGGGTGGCGCCTGGGGAGAGGGTGGGGGTGTTCACCACTGTGCGCCGAGCAGGCGGGGCTCCGGTTCGATCGGCACGCCGAACTTCTCCAGCACCGAGGCCGAGATGCGGCGCGCCAGTGCCAGCAGTTCAGCGCCAGTGGCGTTGCCGTGGTTGACCAGTACCAGTGCATGGCTGGGGGCCACGCCGGCATCGCCCTCGCGGAAACCCTTCCAGCCGCAGGACTCGATCATCCAGGCCGCCGAGACCTTGCGCTTGCCTTCCTGGTCGGACGGGAACACCGGCAGATCGGGGAAGTGCTGCAGCAGCACATCGACCTGCTCCAGCGGCAGCACCGGGTTCTTGAAGAAGCTGCCGGCGTTGCCGAGCACGTCGGGGTCCGGCAGCTTGCGGCGGCGGATCGCGATCACCGCATTGGCCACGTCCACCGCACCGGGCAGTTCCACGCCCTGCGCCTGCAGTTCCTCGCGGATGCCGGCGTAGTCCATGCGCAGGTCATGCAGCAGCGGCAGCTTCAGTTCGATGGCGGTGATCAGGTAGCGGTCCATCTGCTGCTTGAACACGCTGTCGCGGTACCCGAAGCCGCACTGTTCGTTGTCCAGCCGCACCCAGGCCTGCTCGTGGCAGTCCCAGGCTTCGACGGCCTGGATGAATTCGCCGATCTGTGCGCCATAGGCGCCGATGTTCTGGATCGGCGCGGCACCGGCGGTGCCGGGAATCAGCGCCAGGTTCTCCAGCCCGGACAGGCCCTCCTGCAGCGACCACATCACCAGACCGTGCCAGGGCACGCCGGCACCGGCACGGATCACCGCATGATCGGCGCGGTGTTCGAGGAAGCTGATGTCACGGTTGCCGAACACCAGCACGGTGCCGGGCAGGTCGTCGGCGATCAGCACGTTGCTGCCGCTGCCCAGCACCAGCAGCGGCCCGTTGGCCACCTCGGGCAGCGCCAGCACGTCCGGCAACAGTGTGGGGTCGTGCAGTTCCAGCAGCTGTGCGGCGCTGGCCTGCACGTGGAAGGTGTTCAGCGCCTGCAGCGGCGCATTGCGGGTGAGCGTCCAGCGCAGCGGTGCGGCGCCGTCGGCGGTGTCCATGGGCGCGCTCACAGAGGCGCCACCGCGCCACGGCTGGGCGCTTCGCGGCGGCGACGGATCGCCTCCACGCACTCGGAGACCAGCGCCGGGCCGCGGAAGATCAGGCCGCTGTAGCACTGCACCAGCGCGGCACCGGCGGCCATCTTGGCCACTGCATCGGCGCCGGACAGGATGCCGCCGACACCGACCAGCGGTACCGACTCGGGCAGGCGCGCGCGCAGGCGGCGCAGCACCAGCGTGGACTGCTCCAGCACCGGTGCGCCGGACAGGCCGCCGGCTTCGTTGGCCAACGGGTCGCCGGCCACCTTGCTGTGGTCGACGGTGGTGTTGGTGGCGATCACGCCGTCCACCTTCAGTTCGCCCAGCACGCGCGCAGCGGCATCGATGTCACGCTCGCTCAGGTCCGGCGCCACCTTCACCAGCATCGGCACGCGGCGGCCGTGCTGTGCGGCCAGTGCCTCCTGGCGGTCGCGCAGCTGGCTGACTAGCTGGCGCAGCGCGGTTTCCTCCTGCAGTTCACGCAGGCCGGCGGTGTTGGGCGAGGAGATGTTGACGGTGATGTAGTCCGCCAACGGGTACACCTTGTCCAGGCAGGCGATGTAGTCATCCACGGCCTGTTCGTTGGGGGTGTCCTTGTTCTTGCCGATGTTGATGCCGAGCAGGCCACGGCGGTTGCGCGCGCGCTCGACGTTGCGCACCAGCGCATCCACGCCCGCATTGTTGAAGCCCATGCGGTTGATGATCGCGTTGTGTTCCGGCAGGCGGAACAGGCGCGGCTGCGGGTTGCCGGCCTGCGGGCGCGGGGTGATGGTGCCGATCTCGACGAAGCCGAAGCCGAGCGCGAACAGCGCATCGATGTGCTCGCCGTTCTTGTCCAGGCCGGCAGCCAGGCCGACCGGATTGGGGAAGGTCAGCCCGAACACGGTGCTCGGCATCGGCGCGATGCGGGCGGCCAGCAGCGGCGTGGTGCCGGTGCGATAGGCCAGGTCCAGTGCGGACAGGCCGAGGCCGTGGGCGCGCTCGGCGTCGAGCGAGAACAGGAAGGGGCGGGCAAGCGAATACATGCGTCGGTTCAGTCCAGCGTGCCGAGGAAGGCTCGGGTTTGATATTCAAAAGCGACCTGGCCGTCGACCGCGTGGGCGGCGAACAGGTCCTGCAGGGCATCGATCATCGGCGCGTGGCGCGGATGACCAGGTTGCGGTGCGTAGGAGGAAGACAGCAATCGACCGCGCAGGGCGTCCAGGTCCAGGTACTGCACGTTCGGCAGCTGCACCATGCCGCGCAGCCCACTACCGAACCAGGCCTGCATGGTGGCATCGTCCTGGTAGCGCTCGGCCACCGCGCTGTAGTCGGTGCCGTAGTCCAGCAGCAGCTGCTCGTAGCCGACCAGGAACGGGCTGGCGTCGAGCAGGCGCGAGTTCCAGTAGATCAGCGCCAGCCCACCCGGGTGCAGGATGCGCTGCCACTCGGCGCGCACCGCCACGGTGTCGAACCAGTGGAAGGCCTGCGCGACGCTGACCAGATCGATGCTGGCAGCGTCCAGGCCGGTTGCTTCGGCGCGGCCGTCGACCGCCCGGAACTGCGGATACTGCGGTGCCAGCCATGCTTCGGCGGCGCCACGCATGGCCGCATTCGGCTCAACGGCCACCACCGGATGGCCGGTGGCCAGGAACAGGCGGCTGGAAATGCCGGTGCCGGCACCGATGTCGGCCACCTGCGCCTGATGGCTGACGCCCATCGGGCCGTGCAGCCATTGCAGCAGCGCGGGCGGGTAATCGGGCCGGTAGCGGACGTAGTCGGCGACGCGGCTGCTGAAGCGTTCAGTGCTGTCGGAGGCGGTCATGGCGGTCAGTTCGATACAGCGGCGAGCCAGGCCAGGCCGCCGAAGAACAGGATGAAGACCATGATCGCGGCGATCACCGCGCCGACCATCACCCAGCCCAGCACCAGGCCGGTGACGGCCAGGCCGTCACCTTCAAGTTCAAGCGGGCGACGGCGGATTTCGGCGCGGGCCATGTGGCCGGTGACGATGGCGACGATACTGGCCACGAAGGGCAGGACGGTCCAGCTGGCGATGCCCATGACCAGGCTGACCACGGCCAGGGCGCTTGTCTGTCGGGGTGCCACGCTCATCGGGGTCCTCCTTGGCAGTGTGCACATGATAGTGCCTCTGCCCCGGCAATCCCATGCCCGGTGAATGCGATGGCAGGCGTCGGTCTTGGTCGACGAACGGCATTTCAGCCAGGTAGGTGTCGACCTTGGTCGACGAACGGCATGCCAACCAAGGTTGGCAGCTACCGGGATGCCGGTGTCAGCCCATCAGCACCTGGCCGCCATCCACGTTGAGTACGCTGCCGGTGATCCAGCGCGCCAGCGGCGAGCACAGGAACAGCGCAGCGTCGGCGATCTCGCGCGGGTGGCCGAAGCGGCCGAACGGGATCTTCGCCAGGGTGGCGTGGTACAGCGCGGGATCTTCGCTGCGGCGGCGGTCCCACAGGCCGTCGTCGAATTCGATCGAGCCGGGCGCGATGGCATTGACCCGGATCCGGTCCTTGGCCAGCGCCAGCGCCTGCGAGGTGGTGTAGTGCGAGAGCGCAGCCTTGGCCGCAGCATAGGGCGCGCCACCGGGGCGCGGCTGCTGCGCGGCAATCGAAGACAGATTGAGGATGCAGGCGTCGTCGGACATGCGCAGCCACGGCAAGGCCAGGCGCGAGGCACGAACGGCCGCCATCAGGTCGACCTGCAGGCTGGCCGCCCATCCGTCCTCGTCGTCGGCCATGCCGTAGCCGGTGGCATTGTTGACCAGCACGTCGATGCCACCGAGTGCGTCGGCGGCGGCCTGCAGCCAGCCCTGGATCTGACCGGTGTCGGCCAGGTCGGCGGCGAACGTGTGCAGCGCGACGCCCTGTGCGGTTGCATCGGCGCGCAGCGCGTCCAGGCCTGACTGGCCGCGGGCGCAGACCGAAACCTGCGCACCGGCGCCGGCAAACGCCAGCGCCATTTCACGACCGATGCCCTTGCTGCCACCGGCGATCAGCACGCGGCGGCCGCTGTAATCAAGGATCGGAGCCCCTGCGGGGATCCGATCCGGTGCCGTGGGTGCGGCGTTGTCCATCACAGGTCGAACTTGATGCCCTGGGCCAGCGGCAGCGAATCCGAATAGTTGATGGTGTTGGTCTGGCGGCGCATGTAGACCTTCCACGCATCCGAGCCGGACTCGCGGCCACCGCCGGTGTCCTTCTCGCCACCGAAGGCGCCACCGATTTCCGCACCGGACGTGCCGATGTTGATGTTGGCGATGCCGCAGTCGCTGCCGGCGGCCGACAGGAACTTCTCGGCGGTCTTCAGGTTGGTGGTGAAGATCGAGGACGACAGGCCCTGCGGCACGCCGTTCTGCATGTCGATGGCTTCGTCGAGGCTGTCGTACGGCATCACGTACAGGATCGGCGCGAAGGTCTCATGCTGGACCACGGCGTCGCTGTTCTTCAGGCCCGAGACAATCGCCGGCAGGACGAAGTTGCCGGCACGGTCGATGCGGGTGCCACCGGTTTCGATGGTGCCGCCGGCGGCCTTGGCCTGGGCGATGGCATCGAGGAACTGCTGCACGGCGCCGTCGCTGTTCAGCGGGCCCATCAGGTTGGCGGCGTCGGTCGGGTCGCCGATCTTGCCTTCGACCTGCTTGTACGCCTTGACCAGCGTGGCCAGCACGTCGGCGTAGATCGAGCGGTGCACGATCAGGCGGCGGGTGGTGGTGCAGCGCTGGCCGGCGGTACCGACCGCACCGAACACGATGCCCGGCACGGCCAGCTTCAGGTCGGCGGTTTCGTCCAGGATGATGGCGTTGTTGCCGCCCAGTTCCAGCAGGCAGCGGCCAAGGCGGCGCGCCACCTTCTCGTTGACCGTGCGGCCGACCTGGGTCGAGCCGGTGAAGCTGATCAGCGGCACGCGACGGTCATCGACCATCTTTTCCGACAGCGCGGTACCGGCGTCGTTGATCAGGAAGAAGATGTCCGGGAAGCCGGCTTCGCGCAGCGCGTCGTTGCAGATCTTCAGCGAAGCGATGGCGGTCAGCGGCGTCTTGTTGGACGGCTTCCAGATGCACACGTCGCCACAGATGGCGGCCAGGAACGAATTCCAGCTCCACACCGCAACCGGGAAATTGAAGGCCGAGATGATGCCGACCAGCCCCAGCGGGTGGTACTGCTCGTACATGCGGTGGCCGGGGCGCTCGGAATGCATGGTGTAGCCGTACAGCATGCGGCTCTGGCCGACGGCGAAATCGGCGATGTCGATCATCTCCTGCACTTCGCCATCGCCTTCCGGCTTGCTCTTGCCCATTTCCAGGGCCACCAGCGATCCGAGGGCGTCCTTGTGCTTGCGCAGGGCTTCGCCGCACAGGCGCACGGCTTCGCCGCGGCGCGGGGCCGGGGTGGTGCGCCAGACCTTGAAGGCTTCCTGGGCACGGGCGACGACGGTGTCGTACTCGGCCTCGGTGGTGGCGCGGACCTGCGCGATCGGCTCGCCGGTGGTCGGGTTGACCGGGGTGATCAGCTCACCGCTGGTCGCGCTCGACCACTCCCCGTTGCCCAGGTACGTGCCAGCGTTGATCGCGTCCAGGCCAAGGGACTTGAGCAGCTCGGAAGACATGCAGACTCCTGTGTTTCGTTACGTTGTTTGGTGCCATCGCGGGCAGGTGGGGGGCGCGATGAACTGAATCGCCGATGGTAGCAGAGCGGCCCGTGCGGCCATGGTGCAACGCGCCAGCGCAGCCGGGTTGGAACATGAATGCTTGGAGGGCAGGGTGTGTTGCCTGTAAACTTCCCGGCTGCATGGCCCCGTAGCTCAGCTGGATAGAGCGTCCCCCTCCTAAGGGGAAGGTCGCCCGTTCGAATCGGGCCGGGGTCACCATAATGGATAGCGTATCGCGGCGGCCCGTTTCTGCCTGCTGCATGCGGGGTCGTTGGCCATCGTCTGGCCCCGCCGCCCGAGCTCAGGGAGGAGCTGATGTCGTTGATGCCCGAATTGCGGTACCTCCCGGAGAGCAAAGACGAGCTGCTGTATCACTACTGCTCCGCAGATACCCTCCTGGCGATTCTCAGCCACGGAACCCTTCGTCTTTGTGATCTCACAACGATGAACGACTCAATGGAACTGAGTTGGGGAACGAAGCTGCTGGGAGAGATTCTGGCCAGCGATGAAGTGACCAGGGTGGTCAAGACCAGGACTCCCATTGATGAGTACCTGGCGTCGGGCCGCAACATGTTCAAGGTGCTCGCCTGCTGCTTCTCCACAAGAAGAGACCAGCTCAGCCAGTGGCGTGCCTATGCGAACAACGGGGCAGGGTTCTGCGTTGGTTTCTCTGCGAAATCCATCGCCGCGATGAAAGGTAGCAAGATTCGCGTTTGTTATGACGTTGATGCGCAGCGCAGAATGCTGGGGAAGGCGTTCGAGCAGATTCTGATCAGTTCCGCAACGCCGGCAGGACTTGATCCGGAAAAAGTGAGGTGGGCCATCATGGGGCTGCTTATAGAAACGGCTGGCATGAAGAATCCCGCATTCAGTGAGGAATCCGAGGTTCGGCTGTCCAATCCTATCGTCGTGGACGGTGTGGGGCCCATGCTGAAGCTTGCCTACCCCTCGCGACAGAAGGCGGCTTCAGAGCTGAAATTCCTCATGCGCGGTACAAATCCTACCCCGTACTCGGACCTGCGGTTGCCCGACAGGGTCGAGGCAATCCGCGAAGTCTGGATCGGGCCTCGAGCCGAAGCCAGCGAGGTGCAGATGCAGATCATGCTGGGGACGATGGGTTATACGTCGACGCGCGTTTTGAAATCTGCAGCGTCGTACAGATAGCACGAGAAAAGGGGGCGGAGGGAATCAAGTCGTTTGAGGCACAAACGACTTGATTCCCTCCGCCCCTTTTTCAGTGCAGGGCGAGGTGCTGCAGTGCTTCGGCCACCTGCGCCCGGTCATTGCCCTGCAGCCCAAGCAGCGGCCGCGGCAGGCAGTCGTCACTACACAGGCCCATCAGCGCGGCAGCGCATGCCATCACGCGGATGCCGCCGAAGCGATCGTACAGCGCCCAGAGCGGTGCCAACCTCGCGGATGCCGCCTCAGCGGTGGGCATGTCACCGCTGCGCGCAGCGTGGGTGATGCGCAGCGCTGCCTCGGGGAACAGGCCAGCGACTACCGAGTACCAGCCATCGCAGCCCGCGGCCAGTCCGCGCACGGCGGCGGCGTCACCACTGATCCCAAGCGTGATGTGCGCCGGAATGTGGGCGCGCAGCGTGGCAACGCGTGCCGCGGCTGCGGCCGGGTCGTCGGAGAGGCGGGGGATCTTGATCGAGCCGATGTTGGGCAGTGCGGCGATCCGCCCATGCAGCTCATCGGAGAACTGGAAGCGGGTGGTGCCGGGATTGTCGTAGACGCAGATCGGGGTGCGCACTGCCACGCTCACCGATTCGAACAGTGTGTAGACCTCGTGTTCCTTCAGCGGCTGGTAGGACACGGGTGCCAGCAGCAGGCCGGAAGCGCCGGCATCTTCGGCATCCCTGGCCAGTTCCAGCACGTCGCGGGTGCGCAGGGCGCCGACGCCGACGATCACCGGTACGCCGCCGGCATGGGCGAGGGCCTGGCGCAGCACGCGCTTGCGCTCGGCTTTCTCCAGATAGGCATAGCTGCCGGTGGAGCCGAGAATGCCCATCGAGTCCATCCCGGATGCGGCCAGGCGCTCGACCAGTGCGGCAAAAGCGTGCGTGTCGATGTCATCTCCACTGAGCGGAGTAAGCGGAAACGCGCTGAGGCCTCTGAACATGGGATACCCGGGAATGAGAAAGAGACAGGCTGCCGTTGGGCGGCAGGCGTGTGGACGCCCGGAATTGTTTATTGTCCTAGGACAAAATTCAAGGGCTGTGCTGCGGTGTGACGGCGCGTCTTGGAGCACGCACAATGGACATCCACGTCATGCACGTATCGCCATGCCCATGCAGCTGCAGCCGGTCCAGCCTTCGCACTACGCGCGCATCGCCCGTTGGCTCGATTCGGCCGCAGCGACGCAGCGCTGGGCCGGCCCGGGTGTTGCATTCCCTGTACCGGCCGGAGCGTTCGCGCAGGTGCTTGGGCTGGGCACTCGCCCGGGGCGGGTGCCGCTGGACGGGCAGGGCGACTGCGTAGGCTTCGGCCAATACTGGTTGAGCGAACCTGGCACGGCTCATCTGGGCCGGATCATCGTTTCGCCCCAGGCGCGGGGGCGCGGGCTGGGGCGCGTGCTGATGCAGCTGCTGGGCGCCGAGGCCCTGCAATCACCGGGCGTACAGCGCCTGACCCTGCGGGTCTATCGGGACAATGCCACGGCGGTAGCCCTGTATCGCGACTTCGGCTTCCAACCCGTGGACGAAGCCTCGACGCCTGACGTGCTGTTCATGCAGCGCGGTGGCGGATGACGGGCGCCGCGTGACGGGCCTTGATGCCTTCGGTACTTTTCACAACAGATGGGCTGGGCCCGGTATGCTCGGCTCCGGAATCCAGCCGGATCCGCTGATGGACCGCATACCCCAGCTTCTGGATCAGGACGAATCCATGCGCCTGGAGGTCAGCACGCTGGCCGAGGGGCAGGGTGTCCCGCTGTCGTTCGGGCACACCCGCCTGGCGCTGCTGGTCTGTGTGTCGGGGCGTGCGCGCTTCGCCCTCAACTTCCGTGAGGTGGCTGTGCAGCGGCACGACGTGCTGGTGCTGGCCGAGGACACGCTGGCGCTGTTGCGGCAGCGCTCGCGTGGCTTCCTTGCGGTGGTCTGCCTGATGCCGAAGGCGCTGGCATCCGAAGTGGGCTATGTGCTGCCCAACGCGCTGTTCAAGTTTCTGCATCAGCAGCCTCATTGCACGCCGTCACCGCTGGAGGTGCCGTTGCTGCAGGGCTGGCTGCAGCAGCTGATGGATGCACACCACAGCGGCGGCCGGTATCGGCATGTGATGCTGCGCACTCTGCTGCAGACCTTCTTTCTCAAATTCGCCACGCTGCTGCCGGCGAAGGGCGCGCCCACAGCGCAGATCAGCCGGCGTGAGCGCCTGGCCTGGAACTTCTGGGAGCTTCTCGGCCAGCGCAGCACGCGCCAGCGTGACGTGCAGTCCTACGCCGAGGCGCTGTGCATCACCCCGTTCTATCTGTCACAGCTGACCCGCGAGTGCTTCGGCCAATCGCCGAAGGCGCTGATCGACCGCCAGGCGGTGCTGGAGATCAAGGCATGGCTGAGCTACAGCGAACTGCCGATCGGACGCATTGCCGAGCGCCTGTGCTTCGAGGATGCGTCCTACCTGTGCCGCTATTTCCGGCGGCATACCGGGCAATCGTTGACCGCCTACCGCCGCGCGGGGCAGGGCCTCGCTAGTGGGATACGAACAGCGGTGCCGGAACTTCGGCCAGCAGGTTCTCGGTGACTCCGCCGAGCACGCGTTCCACCACCCGGCTGCGGCTGTAGGGGCCCAGCACCAGCAGGTCCGCTTCGGCATCGAGGACATGCTGTCGGATGGTTGCGGCAACGCCGCCCTGTGTGGAATTGACCGCCTGGATCTCGACCTCGACACCATGCCGGGCCAGGTGCTGGGCCATTTCGGCGCCCGGTGCGGCCTCCGCCTTGGGGGTGTCGACCATCAGCAGGTGCACGGCCTGCGCGCGGGCGAGCAGGGGAAGCGCATCGGCCACCGCGCGGCGTGCCTGCTTGCTGGCATTCCAGGCGACCACGATGCGCTGGCCAACCTGTTCGCCGCGCCAGTGCGGCGGCACCAGCAGCATCGGCACGCCGGTCTGGCGCAGCGTGCCGAGCGGGTGCCAGCCGCTGGGCGCACCCGGCGTGTGTGGATAGCCGGCGACGATCAGGTCGCAGTACAGCGAGTGCAGGGACAGATCAGCGCCGCCCAGATAGTCCGAAACGATGCGCAGCTCGGTGCTAATCCGCAGCGGCTCGGCGGCCGCGCGCAGGTTCTGCATCAGCTGCGCGGTGCAGGCGGCATCGGCACGTGCTTCATGGTCGAGTGCAGCGGCAATGCCGGCACCACGGGCGAAGCCGCTGGCGATGTCGGTGGGGTGCTGGGCGGTGGAGACCGCGATCAGGTGGGACTGCTGGACCTGCGCCAGCCGGGCGGCGATGTTCAGGACCCGGTGCCCGGTGTCGCTGGCATCGAACAGCACGGCAATGTCGCGTAGCGGATGCAGCATGGCGTTGTCTCCTTCGATGCCTGTGACGCGATCCCTGCGTGCACCGACCCGGGTGCACCGGACGCACTGCAGTTGTAGCTCAATCGTGATTCTGATGAATCATCTTTGATTCAGTTCATTAATTGATGATTCATGCTAGCGTGAGGGCATCCCCAATCCGGTGCCTCCATGCGTCCTGCCGCACGTTCCCGCCGCGACCTGCACCATGTCCTCGCAGCCACGCTGGTCAGCCACCCGCGCTGCACGCTCAGCGAACTGGCCAGCGGTGCCGGTATCAGCCGGGCGACGCTGTACCGGTTCGCGCCCACCCGCGAAGCGATCAACGAGGCATTGTTTGCGGCGGGGTTTGAACGGCTGGAGGCGGCGGCCACCTGGTTCGACGCGGATGCCGACGCGATGCAGGTGCTGGAGCGGGTGACCGAGGTGTTGCTGGCCGATTGGGAGCTGGTGACGCTGCTGTTCGCGCGCATGATGGAAGAGCAGCAGCGCCAGGGCGACCTGCATCTGCTGCCCGGGCGCTGGGCGCCGATTGGCGAGCGTTTCGAGGCTTTTTTCCTGCGCGGCCAGAAATCCGGGGTATTCAATCTCGGATTCACCGCCGTGTGGCTGGCCGACTTCTACTGGACCTGCTTCTACGGCATCACCTGGTCGCTGGCACGGGGCCGGTTGGCGCCGGCGATGGCAGCGTCGACGCTGCTGGCGTCCTTCCTGCAGGGCGCGAAGCAGCCCTGACGCCCCACACCGCTGCCGAATCTGCGTGGTCTTTTGCCGGAAAGTAGGCGGCGGCTGCCGGAATCGTGCCCGGTCCGAAGCTGTGTGCCCGCTATAACTGGACGCGTGGAGCTGACGCCAGACTCTGCAAATGTGAATGTGATTTTCATCACATAATTGTTTGCAATATGTTATGGTCGTCACAGTTATATGTGCCTGACCAACCGGGGACAAGGGACGAAGCAGATCGCCACGGACCCGGCGGAACACGCAGTCAAGTGTGCCGCCGCACCGGGGAATTCGTTGCTGGTCACCCACTGACCTTCGGCCCGGCAAGGGTCGACGACGGGGAAATCAACCATGTGGCAGTCGACGACGTCGCGCGAAAGCGCGGGCGGTGGATGCGTTCATCCCAAAAAACGTGCCCGGACAGGGCGATCCAGCGGATGGCTGAGGGCCGGCCTGCTGGCCCTGTTGTCGCTGACGATGCCGTCGCTGGCCTGGGCCGCCGCCTACGCCACCGGTGGCAGCAGTCCGTACCGCAACACCGTGCTGTGGCTGACCTGGGGCGGCGGTGCCAATGGCGTGAACAACGTCGCACTCAATGATGGCGCGATGTCGTCCATCGACATGCCGGTCGCGGCCGGGGTGAACCTGCGCGTCGATTGCCGGTTGAACACGGCCGAGACCAATGTGCTGCGCAGCTATCGCCCCGGCAACTTCGGTGGCGACAGCCTTGACG
This sequence comes from Stenotrophomonas sp. Sm6012, assembly GCF_030985895.1. Classification (NCBI taxonomy): domain Bacteria; kingdom Pseudomonadati; phylum Pseudomonadota; class Gammaproteobacteria; order Lysobacterales; family Lysobacteraceae; genus Stenotrophomonas; species Stenotrophomonas sp. Sm6012. The sequence continues at coordinate 65,070 of NZ_JAPTFX010000002.1, forward strand.
ACCTCTACAATATCGGCGGCACTGGCACCAGCAACCAGCTGATCGCCGGCATCGCGCGTGCCAGCGGCACCTCCAGCTTCAGCATCACCTGCACCTCGACCCTGGGCGGCGCCCCGTACCGCCTGCGCGGCGTGGTGATGGCCGACGCCGAGTCGATCAACAACAGCGGCGAATTCGTCGAAGCCAGCGCGCAGGGCACCTGGAACGTGGTCGAGGTCCGCAAGAACCTGGCCAATGCCACGCCGTACCTGGTCAACAAATCGACCAGCGGTGCCAACCAGGTCATCCGCTTCGGCCCCGGCAACGACGACAACACCGCGGCGGTCACCTTCCTCAGTTTCGACAATGCCGCACACGCGCCGGGCAACCTGGCGGTGAACATGGGCTTCTCGATGCGCGGCGGCGGCACCACGGCGATCGCGATCGGTCTGCTGGTGCCTTACGCCGACTTCGGCGATGCGCCGCAGAGCTATGGCGACGCCATGCATGTGGTGGACGATCTGCAGTTCCGTTCCGACGGCATCCCGCAGGGCGCCAGCAACTTCAACATCAACACCGCGGGCTACACGCCGGGTGGCCTGGCGCCGCCGTTGACCGATTTCCTCGGCAGCCTCGGCCCGGATACCGAGCAGCGCAGCAGCTACAGCCTGGATGCGCTGGGCGATGACAACTTCCCGCAGGTGGGAAGCCGCGAAGAGGATGCCTGGCCGACCAGCTACCGCCTGACGGTGATGCAGGCCGGTACCCAGATCAACCAACCGGTCGCCTGCGTGGGCAATGGCAGCGTGGCCGGCTGGATCGACTTCAACCGCAATGGAGTGTTCGATGCCAACGAGCGCAGCGGTATCGCGGCCTGTAGTGGTGGCCAGGCGAACCTGACCTGGACCGTGCCCGCCCAGGTACTGGCGGGTACCAGCTACGTGCGCCTGCGCTACTCCACCAACGCGGTCCAGATCCAGAACCCGACCGGCGTGGCCGACGACGGCGAGGTTGAGGACCACCGGATAACCATCACTGCGCCGTCGCTGAAGGTGGTGAAGAGCAACAATGCCACCGGCGGCGTCTGGAACTATGGCCAGGCCGGCACCGAGTACACGCTGACGGTGAGCAACACCAGCGATGTGCCGACTGGCAATCCGCCGAATGTGGCGGCGGGCACGATCACCGTGCGTGACCAGCTGCCGGCCGGCATCGCGCCGAACTGGAGCGGCACGCATGCCAGTGGCAACTGGAGCTGCACCGCAAGTGGCCAGGACGTCACCTGCACCAGCACCCAGGTCCTTGCAGCGGCAGGCAGCGCCGGGTCCAGTTCGGTGTTCACCCTGCCGGTGACCGTCACTGCAGCGGCGACCGGCGTGCTGACCAATCACGCCAGCGTCGGCGGTGGCTACGACCCCTTCAACAGCGGCAATGCACCCGCGCCGGGCGCCAGCTGCACCGATGCCGACCACTGCACGCGCAGCGATGTGACCGTGCCGGTGACGCGCGTGGGCTATGCCAAGCGCTCCAACACGGCCGGCCCGGTCGCGGTGGGCACGACGGTGAGCTACACCGTCGATGTCACCGTGGCCGATGGCAACACCCGCGACCTGTTGACGCTGACAGACACCCTGGGCACCGGCCTGGATTTCGCCAGTGTCAGCAACGCCGGTGCATTTACCTGCAACGCAGCCAATCCTCTGGTGTGCACGCTGCCGGCCGGCACCGTGCCCGGCACCTACAGCCTGAGCTACACGGCCACCGTCAATGCGCAGGCCAGCGGCCAGGTGGTCAACACCGTGGTCGGCACCGGCACCGATAACCCCACCTGCAGCAGCAACTGCACCACCACCACGCCCGTGGCCGCGCCGAGGATCTCGGTGTCCAAGGCCAGTAGTACCGCCGGCCCGGTCGCGATCGGTGATGCGGTGGCCTATACCGTGACGGTCGTGGTGGCTGGCGCGCGCACCCGCGCGGTGACCACGCTGACCGATACGCTGGGTGCTGGCCTGGACTTCGGCGGCATTACCAGCGCAGGCGCTTTCAGCTGCACGCCGGGCAATCCCCTGGTCTGCACGCTGCCGGCGGGTACCGTTCCGGGCAGCTACGCGTTCTCCTATACCGGCATCGTCAACGCACAGGCCAGCGGCCAGGTGCGCAACGCGGTGGTGCCCAGCGGCACCGACAATCCGTCCTGCGTGGGCAGCTGCGATACCACCACGCCGATGGCCAGCGCGCTGGTGGTGTATGCCAAGCAGGCGTCTACCGGCGGTCCGGTGCGAATCGGTGACACCATCGACTACACGCTGAGTGCGACCGTCTCGCGTGCGCGCACCACGGGCGTGGTCACCCTGACCGATACCCTGGGCAGTGGCCTGGACTTCGGCGGCGTCAGCAGCGCCGGCATCTTCACCTGCAATGGCACCCAGCCGTTGGTGTGCACGTTGCCGGCCGGCACCGTGCCGGGCACCTACAGCCTGACCTACCGCGCCACCGTCAATGCGCAGGCCAGCGCCAGTGTCCGCAACGCCGTGCTTGGCAGCGGCACCGACAATCCGTCGTGCAGTGCCAACTGTGACACCACCACCCCGGTGGCGGCGCCCGGCGTGAGCTATGCCAAGTCGGTGAACGGCACCGGCCCGGTCTCGGTGGGCGATCGCCTGACCTACACACTGACCACGGTGGTGACCAACTCGCGCACCACCGATGTGGTGACCCTGACCGACACCCTGGGTACGGGCCTGGACTTCGGCGCCGTGACCAGTGCGGGCGCCTACAGCTGCAACGCGGCCAATCCGCTGGTCTGCACCCTGCCTGCGGGGACCGTGCCGGGCAGCTACAGCCTGTCCTACACCGCGGTGGTGAACGCGCAGGCCAGCGGCCAGGTCACCAATGCCGTGCTGGGCAGCGGCGGCGACAATCCCTCCTGTACCGCCAACTGCGATACCACCACGCCGGTCACCGGCAGTGAGATCGACTATCGCAAGACTTCGGCAGCGGCAGGTCCGGTCAAGGTCGGTGACAGCATCGCCTACACGTTGACCGCCGTGGTCAGCCACTCGCGCACCACGGCGGTGTTCACCCTGACCGATACGATGGGTCCCGGCCTGGACTTCGGCGCGGTGACTGCCAGCCAGGGTTTCAGCTGCAACGCGGCCAACCCGATGGTATGCACGCTGCCGGCCGGCACCGCGCCGGGCACGTATACGGTGGACTACACCGCGAAGGTGAACGCGCAGGCCAAGGGCAGCGTGAGCAACGCGGTGCTGGGTGGTGGCACGGGTACCAATACCTGTACCAGCAACTGCAGCACCACCACCCCGGTGCTGGCAGCGGTGGTGACCTACCGCAAGCAGTCCTCCACCGTCGCGCCGGTTGGCGTCGGCGATGCGGTCGACTACAGCGTTGAAGTGACCGTCGCGAACTCGCAGACCACCGATACGCTGGTGCTGACCGACACGCTGGGCGTGGGCCTGGACCTGCAGTCGGTCACCCAGCCGGGACCGTTCACCTGCAACGCCAGCAATCCGCTGGTCTGCTCGCTGCCGGCCGGCACCGCGCCGGGCACCTACACGCTGGGCTATCGCGCGCTGGTCAATGCACAGGCCAGTGGCAGCGTGCGCAACGCGGTGCTGGGCAGTGGCGGTGACACGCCCACCTGCAGCGGCGACTGCAGCACCGAGCACGCGCTTGCAGAACCGCGCGTCGTGCTGGAGAAGCAGTCAGGCCCGGCCAGTGGCACCGAGGTGCGTCCTGGCGACAGGCTGCGCTATACCCTGGTCGCCACGGTCGAGCGCGCGTCCCTGCGCAAGCCGCTGCAGCTGGTGGACACGCCCGATGCCGGGCTGAGCATCGAAAGCCTGCCGGCCGGATGCGTGCAGCAGGCAACGGACATCGTGTGCACGCTGCCTGCGGGAACCGCGGTTGGCCGTCATGAGTGGGTCTACCAGGCGATCGTCAATCAGGAGGCGCGTACCGAGGTGCTGAACCGCCTGCGCGGGCAGTACCCGGATGGCTCGCCGCCGCCCGAGTGCACGACCTGCGAGACGCGCCACAAGGTGGTGTCCGACTTCGCGCTGCGCATCACCAAGACCGCGAGTCCGCGCCGGGTGAAGGTGGGCGATCTGGTGCGCTACCAGCTGGTGGTCGAGAACGTTGGCAGCAGCCATTGGCGCGATGGCGTGGTGGTCGATACGCCGCCGCCGGGCTTCAGCTACGTGGATGGTTCGATGCGCGTGGCCGACGATGACGGCGCGTTCTCGCTGGCCAGCAGCCAGTCGCCGCTGCGCATCGGCGCGGTGGATATCGCGGTCGGCCGCAGTGCCACCATCACTTACCTGCTGCGCGTCGGTGCTGGCGTACGCAGTGGCAATCACGTGAACCAGGCCGTGGCGACGGCCGATGATGGCAGCCCGCTGTCGAACATCGCCACCGCCGAAGTGGCGATGGATGCCGACCCGCTGCTGGAAGACAGCCTGGTGTTCGGTACCGTGTTCGATGACCGCGATGGTGACGGCTGGCAGGACAGTGCCGAACTGACCGGTGTACGCGTGCAGGGTGGCTTCGCGCCCTCGGCCTATGTGGCCGGCTCGACCACGTTGGATCGCGGCGATGGCCCGCAACCGCTGGCCGATGCCAGCGCACCGCTGCTGCACGGCGTGCAGATCGGCACGGTGCACGGCCGCGCGTCGACGTCCGACACCGCCGAGGCACACCAGGTGGTGGTGCGGCAGCGCTTGCGCGAACTGGCCTTCACTGACGACTTCGTGCTGGAAAGCGCGCAGGGTCACCGCCTGCGGATGGACGCGCAGGGCGGCACGGACGTGCAGCGCAGTGGCGAGGCCGGCAAGGGCCTGACCGCCGCCGAGCCGACCGTGCGCCGCGAAATTGCCCGCGTCGCTGAGGGCTATGAAGTGGCCTATGTGATCGGCAACGAGGGCATCCAGGAGCAGGGCATCCCGGGCGTGCGCCTGGCCACGGTGGAGGGCCTGCTGGTGGAGACCGATCCGTTCGGCCGCTATCACCTGGCCGACGTCCACGGCGGTGATGCGCGCCTGGGCCGCAACTTCATCATCAAGCTGGACCCGGCCACGGTGCCGGCCGGTGCGGAGCTGACGACCGAGAATCCGCTGCTGCGGAGGGTGACCCAGGGCGTGCCGACGCGCTTCAGCTTTGGCGCGCGCCTGCCGCCGTCGCCACAGGCGCCGGCCGAGCGCATGGAGCTGGCCCTGGGCGAAGTGCTGTTTGCCCCGGGCAGCAGTGAACTGCGTGCCGACTACCGCCCGGTGCTGGTGAAGATGGCCGAGGTGGTGAACCGCTACCAGGGCGGTGATGTGGTGATCGCGGCCAATGGCGAAAGCCAGGCGCTGGCCTTCGCCCGTGCCGCGGTGGTGCGCGATGCGCTGCAGGCCGAAGTGGCCGAAGGCGCGCGCGCTGGCCTGACCGTGCAGCTGCGCACCGATGTGCAGGACCCGCATTCGCTGCTGGCCGGTGTCGATGCGAATGGCGCGTTGCTGGGCAACGTCCTGTTCGACACTGACAAGGCCACCGTGCGCGAGGAGTTCAAGCCGTTGCTGGCGGCGATCGCCGCGCGCCTGGAGAAGATGGGCGGTGGCCAGGTCAGCCTGGTCGGGCACACCGATGTGCGCGGCAGCCATGCCTACAACCAGGCACTGGGCCTGCGCCGTGCCAGCGCCGTGTTCGAGGCGCTGCGCAGCCAGCTCAGCCCCGCCGTGCAGCAGCGCCTGCGCGTCCGCAACGAGGAGAGCGCCGCTACCCGTGCGGCCGCCCGCCAACAGGAGGCCCGCCGATGAGCGCGCATCACTCTGCCGCCCGTCGCGCGGCCCGCCTGCCACGTGCCGCGCTGTACCAGGCGCTGCTGCTGGGCCTGGCCGCTACCGCCCAGGCCGCCCCGCCCGCCGCCGAGCCGGCGCCGATCCGGTGTGATGGCACCCAGTGCAATGCCGAGGGCGAGCTGTTGTTCAGCCTGCGCTCGCGCAGCTACGACGAGCCGGTGACCGAGGGAACGTCCACGCGTTCCAGCTCGCAGGCGTTGCAGCCGGATCGCCGGGTCAGCGTGGCCATCGATGAGCCGGGCAGGGCGACCGTGCGTGGCGAGTTCATGATCCGCCTGCCGGAAGGCGGCACGATCTGGGCTACCGAAGACCCCGCGATGGGCCAGCCGGAACTATCGGTGTCGGCGCCGGGCATGGTGGCCTTCGACGAAGGGCGCATCGTGCGTCCGGTCGAGTTCTACGTGCGCGGCAACTACACCGCCTTCATCCAGCGCCTGGAAGTCAGCGTCTACCGCGGCAGCGACTCCGACCGGGTCGCGCCGCTGGCAACGTTCGAACTGCCGGTGGCCGCCGTCGCACAGGGCAGCTGGGATGGCACCCTGCCGGCGTCGACGCCGCTGCGTCGCGGCGACCGCCTGGTCTACGTGCTGCGTGCCTTCGACGCCGAGGGCAATGTCGATGAAACCACCGCGCAGTCGATGCAGCTGGTCACTCCGGCGGAGTTCGAGCGGGGCAACCAGCAGCTGCGCGATGCGCTGGAAGATCGCCGCGGCACCGCCGTCGATGCCAACCAGGCGGCGTCGCTGTCGCTGCTGCAGCAGGTGTTCGACAGCAACGGCCTGCGCCAGCAGAACATTCCGGTGTACGGCTCGCGGGTGCGCCTGCGTGGCCGCGACCTGCCGCTGGGGGCCTCGCTGAAGATCAACGGCGACAGCTATCCGCTGGACCAGGATCGCAAGTTCGCCGCCGAGTACCTGATGCCGATCGGTCACCATGCCTTCGATGTGCGTGTCGAGCGACCGGATGCACCGGCGATCGCGCGCACGCTGGAGGTCGATGTCAGTGGCCAGTACCTGTTCGGTGTCGGCCTGGCCGACATCACCGTGTACCAGAACAAGGCCAGCGGGGCAGGGCAGGATCTGGCACGCGGCGAGCGCAACGATGATGTGCTCAGCGATGGGCGCCTGGCCTTCTACCTGAAGGCCAAGACCCGTGGCCGCTACCTGCTGACCGCGCAGGCCGATACCCAGAATCGCCCGCTGGACGAGCTGTTAACCGGCTTTACCACCGCCGATCCGCGCGATCTGTTCCGCAGCCTGGATCCTGACCTGTATTACCCGACCTACGGCGATGATTCGCTGACCCAGCGCGATGTCGACAGCATGGGGCGCTTCTACCTGCGCATGGACTGGGACAAGAACCAGGCGCTGTGGGGCAACTACAACACCGGGCTGACCGGCACCGAGTACGCGCAGTACGTGCGTTCGCTGTACGGAGCGGCGTTGTCGTGGCGCTCGCGTGGTGCCAACGCCTGGGGCGACGCGCGCAGCGAGCTGCGCCTGTTCGGCTCGCAGACCGAGACTGCGCCGGGGCACAGCGAGTTCATCGGTACCGGCGGCAGCCTGTACTACCTGCGCCACGCCAGCATCCTCAGTGGCTCGGACCAGGTGGTGCTGGAAATCCGTGACCGCACCACCGGACGCGTGGAGCAGCGTGTGCCGATGGTGCGCGGTGCCGACTATGAGATCGACGCCCTGCAGGGCCGCATCCTGCTGACCAGGCCACTGGCGCAGGTCAGCCGCGAGAACCTGCGCCGGATCAGCCGTGATGTGCCGCTGGATGGTTACGAACAGCGCCTGATCGTGGATTACGAGTGGGTGCCGACCGGCTTCGACAGCGATGACATCACCGCGGGCGTGCGTGGCAAGCACTGGTTTGGCGATCATGTCGCAGTGGGTGCCACCTATGTGGACGAGCAGCGCGCCGGCCAGGACTATTCGCTGAAGGGCGCGGACCTGACGTTGCAGGCCGGCCGCGGTACCTATCTGAAGGTCGAACACAGCCGCAGCGAGGCGACTAGTGCACCGGTGTTCTTCTCCGACAACGGCGGCCTCAGCTTCAGCCGCCTGAATCCGGAAGGGCCGCGCGAAGGCGAGGCGACCGCCGTCGAGGCACGCGTCAACCTGCGCGAGCTGGGCTGGACCCAGCGCGACTGGAGCGCGGGGGCCTGGTGGCGACAGGTGGACGGTGGCTATTCGGTCGGACGCTTCGATACCGGTCAGCGGGTGCGCGAACAGGGCGCCGAGCTGCTCGGTTATGTGACCGACGACTTCAGTCTGTACGCACGCTACAGCGAGGCACGTCGTGGTGCGCAGTCGCTGATCCAGGCACAGGCCACCGCCGAATGGCGGATCGGTGAGAACGACCGCCTGTCGGCCGAGCTGCGGCGGGTGCAGGAGGACCGCGGCAGTGGCAGCAACGTGGCCGGCGTGCTGGCTGCAGCACGCTACACCCATCGCATCGGCACGTCGCTGGATGTCTACGGTGGCGGCCAGCTGACCGTGGACGACGACCATGGCCGCTATGCCGACAACGATGCGGTGGTGGCCGGCGGCACCTGGACCTTCGCCAATCTGTCGACCGTCGGCGCCGAGGTCAGTGATGGCGACCGCGGCACGGCGGCGCAGGTCAATGCCGAGTACCGGCTGACCCCGCAGCACAGCTTCTATGGTGCATTCACCCAGTCGACCGACCGCAGTGAATACGACCCGCTGTTCAGCCCCAACGCGCAGGATGGCTGGACGCTGGGCCAACGCTGGCGGTTGTCCGACCAGGTCAACGTGTTCAACGAAAGCCAGTTCCTCAAATCCGGGCAGGAATCCGGGCTGGCGCACACCTTCGGCATGGATTTCTATCCTGCCGTAGGCTGGAACGCCGGCTTCACGCTGAGCAACGGCAAGCTCGACGCCAGCACCGGGCAGGTCGATCGCAAGGCGGTGAGCCTGTCCGGCGGGCGGACCTCGCCGGGCACCGAATGGCAGAGCAAGCTGGAGTGGCGCCGCGACACCGGCGCGGAGCGACGCACGCAGTGGGTCAGCACCAACCGGCTGAGCCACCGCCTCAACGACAGCTGGCGGATCGCGGCGCGCTTCAACTACGCCGACACCGATGATGCGATCAATCCGGTGGCGGGTGCGCGCTTCATCGAGGGCAACCTCGGCTTCGCCTACCGCCCCTGGGACAACGATCGCTGGGCGCTGTTCGGCCGTTACAGCTACCTGTATGACCTGTCGACGATGGGGCAGGTCAATGGTGTCGACTACGACCAGCGCACCCAGGTGCTGTCACTTGAGGGCGTGTATCGCATCGACCAGCGCTGGGAAGTGGCGGCGAAGGCGGCCCGCCGCGAAGGCGAGGTGCGCTATGGGCGCGGTACCGGTCCGTGGTTCGACTCGGCCACCAACTTCGCCTCCGGCCAGCTGCGCTACGACCTGTACTACCAGTGGCATGGGCTGCTGGAGTACCGCCTGCTGGACGTGCGCGACGGCGGCACCCGGCAGGGTTGGCTGGCCGGTGTCGACCGCGATATCGGGCGTAATTTCCGCGTCGGCGTGGGCTACAACTTCACCGATTTCAGCGACGACCTGACCAGGTTCGACTACACCCATCGCGGGTGGTACCTGAACCTGGTGGGGCGTTACTGAGGACCGCTGCCGAGCGTGGGCTCGGCGCTACAGGAACGGATGCGCCGGGCCAGGCCCGGCGGATTCTCAATCCTGCTTCAGCAGCTGCACCAGCTGGCGCAGGCGGTAGGGCTTGGGCAGGAACTCGACCTTCTCCGGCAGCGGCGGAAGCTGCGAGCGCGCGTAGCCGGATGAGAGGATCATCCGTGCCTGCGGTTGTTCGCGCGCCACGTGCTCGCTCAGCTCGATTCCGGACATGCCGTTGGGCATGCTGATATCGCTGAACACCACATCGAAGCGCGCTTCGCCCTTGAGCAGTTCCGCGGCCTCGTGGCCATCGGCGGTGGTGGCCACCTCGATGCCGAAGTCGCGCAGGGCCAGGCCGATCATCTCGCGAAGATCAGTCTGGTCCTCCACCATCAGTACGCGGATCGGGTCATCGGTCATCGGGTGTTTCCTCTGTTGCGGGGAGCAGCAGGCTGACCGTGGTGCCAACACCGGGGATGGTGGACACGTCGACGAAGCCGCCGCTCTGGGTAGTGAATCCGAACACCTGGCTCAGGCCCAGGCCGCTGCCCTTGCCGATGTCCTTGGTGGTGAAGAACGGTTCGGTCGCCCGCTCGGCGATGTCGGCGGCCATGCCGTGGCCTTCATCGCAGACGCTGAGGGTGACATATCCGCGTTGCAGCGTGGTGTCCGCATCCGGGTCGAGGCGATGTTCCAGTGCCGTGCCGATCAGGATGCGGCCGCCATCGACGGTGGCCTCCACCGCATTGGCGACCAGGTTGGCCAGCGCGGTCTGCAGCTGCAGCGCATCGGTGCTCACCGGCGGCAGGCCCGGTGTGAGGCGTGCATCCAGGGTGACCGTGGGCGGGCAGGCGCGCTGCAGATCCGGCAACCACTGCCGCACCAGCGCGTTCATGTCCAAGGGTTCGCGGATCAGGGTCTGGCCGGTGCTGAAGGCCAGCAGCTGGCGGGTCAGCAGGGCGCCGCGGTCGGTCGCGGCCTGGGCGGCATCGAGCAGTTCAGCGGCGCGCACGTCGTCACCGCTCACGCGCAGTGCCAGCAGGTCCAGCGCGTTGCCGATGGTGGTCAGCAGGTTGTTGAACTCGTGCGACAGGCCGCGGCTGAGCCGGCCGACCGTCTCGAACTGCTGGGTGTTGCGCAGTGCACGCTGGGCATCCCGCAGCAGGCGCTGTGCCTGCCAGTGTTCGGTGATGTCGCGGGTGATCTTGACGAACCCGAGCAGTTCGCCGCCCTCGATGACCGGCTCGATGACCACGCTGGCGCGGAACGACGAGCCGTCGTGGCGCACCCGCCAGCCCTCGCTGGCGACATGGCCGTGCTGCGCCGCCAGGCGAAGCAGGCGCTGCGGCTCACCGGCATCGCGCTCGGCGGGCAGGTAGAAACGACCGAAATGCGTTCCCACCACCTCGTTGGCTGAATAGCCCTTGATGCGCTCGGCACCCGGGTTCCAGCTGCAGACGATGCCTTCGGGATCAAGCAGGTACAGCGCATGATCGCGCACGCTGTCGATCAGCAGTCGCAGTTGTCGGGAAGGGTCCGTCAGTACGGACGTCGTAGAGGCTGCAGCGTCCACGTGGAAATAAGTGTTACCCCTGTGAGGGACGTGAAGCTAGGCATTGAAGTGTGAAGGATACGTGCAGGTGCGGCACGTGCCAAATGTCCTGTGCGGCTGAATGCGACACGGGGTACCATCACCCACCCTTTGCCCTCTGGAACCGACCTGCATGCGTCCTGGTGCGACCACGCGTGACCGCTGGATCTGGATGACCTCCGCCGTATTGCTGGCGGCCACCATCGCCCTGGAGCTGGTGGTGCCGCTGGGCTATGCGGTCTGGCTGGCCTATTTCCTCGCGGTAGGCGTGACGGTGTTCCAGCGCAGCGTGCGCGCGCCGTTCATCGTTGCCGCGATCGCCTGTGTGCTGCTGGTGATTGGCTTCAATGTGGCCCCGGCCAGCAACAATTCATCGTTCTCGTTCGTCAATCGCAGTATTGGTGGCTGCGCGTTCCTGATGATCGCGTTGATCGTCTCCCGCGCCATCGAAGCGCGGCGGCAGGCGATGCGGGCACTGTGGCTGCAGGAAGCAGAGAATGCGGTGGCGATGAGCCTGCGTGGTGACCTGGGGCCTGAGCAGATCGCCGAGGCGGCGGCCACCCAGCTGGGCGGCCAGCTGCAGGCAGACGTTGGCGCGGTGTACCGGCTGGAAGGCGGACGCCTGCAGCTGACCGGTGGCATGGCACTGCCGTCGGGCATGCCGGCGTCGCTGGCCTTGCAGGAAGGCGTGGCCGGGCAGGTAGCCCGTGACGAACGCATCCGGCACCTGCACGGCGGTGAGGCCGCCGTGCTTGAACTGCAGACAAGCCTGGGGCGACTGCCGGTCAGCGAGCGCATCCTGGCGCCGATCAGCAGCGATGGCGCCGTCGTCGGTGTCATCGAACTGGGCCGCACCCAGGTGGGCGGGCAGCGCGACCTGGATCGTGAGCTGCTGGAACGCTGTGGCGAGACCATCGGCATGGCCCTGCGGGCCTCGCTGCTGCGGGCACAGCTGGTGGTGCTGCTGGAGGAATCGCAGCGCCAGGGCGAGGAACTGCAGGCGCAGCAGGAAGAACTGCGGGTGGCCAACGAGGAACTGGAAGAGCAGAGCCGCAGCCTGCAGCAGTCGCAGAGCCACCTGGAAGAACAACAGGCCGAGCTGGAACAGAGCAACGTCCAGCTGGAAGAGCGCACCCACGAGCTGGAGGCGCAGAAGCAGGCGCTGCTGGTGGCGCAGGGCCAGCTGGTGCGCAACAGCAACGAACTGGCGGCCACCTCGCGCTACAAGTCCGAGTTCCTGGCCAACATGTCGCACGAACTGCGCACGCCGCTGAACAGCTCGCTGATCCTGGCCAAGCTGCTGGCCGACAACAAGGACGGCACCCTGACCGAGGAGCAGGTGAAATATGCGCGCGCCATCCTGTCGTCCAACAACGACCTGCTGGCGCTGATCAACGACATCCTCGATCTGTCACGCATCGAGGCCGGCCACGTCGAGCTGGCCGACGAAGTGGTGGTGGTGGACAGCGTCGTGCAGCGCCTGCGCGAGACCTTCGAGCCGATGGCACGGCAGAAGGGCCTGGCCCTGCAGATCGAGGCCGATGCGCTGGCGCCGAGCCAGCTGGTGGCCGACAGCCAGCGCCTGCAGCAGATCCTGAAGAACCTGCTGGCCAATGCGCTGAAGTTCACCGAGCACGGCAAGGTCAGCCTGCACGTTCGTGCCGCTGGCAGCGGCCGCATCCGCTTCGAAGTCGCCGATACCGGCATCGGCATTGCCCGTGAGCAGCTGCAGGTCATCTTCGAAGCGTTCCGCCAGGCCGATGGCAGTACCCGTCGCCGTTACGGCGGCACCGGCCTCGGCCTGTCGATCTCGCGCGACCTTGCCGAGCGCATGGGCGGCAGCATCCACGTCGACAGCGAGCCGGGCCGCGGCAGCTGTTTCATCCTGGAAATGCCGCTGCAGGGCGCGCCGGTAGCGGTGTCGGCTGAAGCGCCGGCGCCGGTGTCCATCGTGGCTTCGCCGCAGCCTGCGGCAGCGGTCGCCGCACGCACGGCTGCCGCGCCTGCGGTTGCCCCGGTGGCGGCGCCGACCATCGCTACTGTGGCTGATGATCGTGGCCGTCGCCAACGCGCCGGGCGCTTGATCCTGGCGGTCGAGGACGACGCCACCTTCGCCGAAGCGCTGGTGGTGCTGGCGCATGAGCTGGATTTCGACTGCGTGGTCGCGACCACGGCCGAAGAAGCCCTGTCGCTGGCCGCGGAGCTGCGCCCCAACGGCATCCTGCTCGATATCGGGCTGCCTGATGTGTCCGGCCTGAGTGTTCTGGAACGCTTGAAGCGCAATCCCGACACACGCCATATTCCGGTGCACGTGGTCTCGGCGATGGATCGCGGCCAGGTGGCGCGTGAGCTGGGTGCGATTGGTTTTGCAATCAAGCCGACCACGCGCGAGCGGCTGGTGGCGGCCATCGAGCAGCTGGAGCAGACCAGCCAGCGCGACGTGCGGCGCCTGCTGATCGTCGAAGACGACAGCGAGCTGCGCCACAACCTGGAACTGCTGCTCGGCCGCGAGCAGCTGCAGATCATCGCGGTGGGCACCCTGGCCGGCGCGCTGGAGCAGCTCAGCACCGTCACCTTCGATTGCATGGTGATGGATCTGTCGCTGCCCGACGGCAGCGGCTACGACCTGCTGGAGCACATGGCAGGCAATGACGATGTCGGCTTCCCGCCGGTGATCGTCTACACCGGCCGCGCGCTCAACCGCGAGGAAGAGCAGCGCCTGCGCCGCTATTCGAAGAGCATCATCATCAAGGGCGCACGTTCGCCGGAACGCCTGCTGGACGAAGTGACCCTGTTCCTGCACAGCGTCGAGGCCAGCCTGCCGAGCGACCAGCAGCGCCTGCTGCGTGAAGCGCGGCGCCGCGATACCGTGCTTGATGGCCGCACCGTGCTGCTGGCCGAGGACGATGTGCGCAACATCTTTGCCCTGTCCAGCGTGCTTGAACCGCTGGGCGTGACCCTGGAGATCGCGCGCAATGGCCAGGAGGCGGTGGATCGCCTGGCCGAGCGCGAGGTCGACCTGGTGCTGATGGACATCATGATGCCGGAGAAGGACGGCCTGGCGGCGATGCGCGAGATCCGTGCGCAGCGCCACCTGCAGGACCTGCCGATCATCGCGCTGACCGCCAAGGCGATGCCGGACGACCGCGAGCGCTGCCTGCAGGCCGGTGCCAACGATTACATCGCCAAACCCATCGACGTCGACAAGCTGGTCTCGCTGTGCCGCGTCTGGTGCTCGCGGCAATGAACGAGCAGGCGCTGTTCGACCTGGAACTGAAAATCCTGCTGGAAGCGCTGTACCAGCGCTACCACTATGATTTCCGCAGCTACGCGGTGTCGTCGCTGCGCCGTCGCATGCGCCAGGCCATGCAGCGCTACGAGTGTGATCGCCTGGTCGATCTGCAGCACCGCCTGCTGCACGAGCCGGAGCTGTTCGCCCAGGCCATGCAGTTCTTCACCGTGCAGGTCTCGGAAATGTTCCGTGACCCGGCCTATTTCCGCGAGCTGCGCGAACAGGTGGTACCGGTGCTGCGCACCTATCCCTCGGTGAAGCTGTGGGTGGCCGGGTGCAGTACCGGCGAGGAAGTGTGGTCGCTGGCGATCCTGCTGCACGAGGAAGGCCTGCTCGAGCGCAGCATCGTCTATGCCACCGACATCAATCCGGCGGCACTGGCCACCGCCGAAGCCGGTGCGTATGGCATCGACCGCATGGCGCAGTTCAGCCGCAACTACCTGGCGGCGGGCGGCACGGCATCGCTGTCGGACTATTACGCCACCGCCTACGATGGCGCGGTGTTCGACCGCCAGCTGCGCCGCAACGTGGTGTTCGCCGACCACAGCCTGGCCACCGACACCGTGTTTTCCGAAGTGCATCTGGTGTCGTGCCGGAACGTGCTGATCTACTTCAACCGCGACCTGCAGGACCGGGCGGTCGGGTTGTTCCGCGAGGCGCTGGTGCACCGTGGTTTCCTCGGCCTGGGCAGCAAGGAGTCGCTGCAGTTCGGGCATCACCACGATGCCTTCGACGTCTGTTCGCGCGAACACCGCCTGTACCGGAAGGTGGCCTGATGGTGGTGCAGGCTCGCCCTGCGGTGGTGGTGGTGGGAGCGTCGGCGGGAGGCGTTGCAGCGCTGCAGGCCGTGCTCGGGGCGCTTCCAGCCAGGTTGCCCGCGCCGGTGCTGGCCGTGCTGCACCTGCCACGCGATCGCTCCAGCCGTATTGCCGAGGTGCTGGCGCCGTATTGCGCACTGCCGGTGCGCGAAGCGGAGGACAAGCAGCCGCTGCAGCCAGGCACCGTGACCTTCGCACCGCCGGACTACCACCTGCTGGTGGAAGATTCCGATGCCATAGCGCTGTCGGTCGATGCGCCGGTGCTGTTCTCGCGTCCGGCCATCGATCCCCTGTTTGAATCAGCGGCTGCCGTGTTTGGTGCGCAGGTACTGGCGCTGTTGCTGACCGGTGCCAGCAGCGACGGCAGCGAAGGTGTTGCCGCAGTGCGCGCCGCGGGCGGCCGTGCCTGGCTGCAATGCCCCGAGGAAGCCGAGGCATCGATGATGCCGGCTTCCGCCCTGCAGCACGCCGGCGCCGACGCCGTGCTGCCCCTTGAATTGATGTGTCGTCGCCTGAAGGAGTTGTTTGCATGAACCTGCTGCCACCGGACCCTGCGCAGTCGCAGACCCCGGTCAACCTGCTGATCGTCGATGACGTGCCGCAGAACCTGGTAGCCATGCAGGCCCTGCTGCAGCGCGAGGGTGTGAACCTGTTGCTGGCGGGCTCGGGTGCGCAGGCCCTCGAGCTGCTGCTCGAGCACGAGGTCGCCCTGGCCCTGCTGGACGTGCACATGCCGGAGATCGATGGCTTTACCCTGGCCGAGCTGATGCGTGGTTCGCATCGCAGCCGCACGGTGCCGATCATCTTCCTGACCGCCTCGCCGGACGATCCGGTGCGCGCGTTCAAGGGCTACGAAACCGGTGCGGTGGACTTCCTGCACAAGCCGGTGGCGCCGCAGGTGATCATGAGCAAGGTCAACGTCTTCATCGAGCTGTACCAGCAGCGGCAGCTGCTGAAGGCGCGCAATGAAGCGCTGGAGCGAGCGCTCAAGCTCAATGAGACGATGGCCGCGGTGCTGACCCACGATCTGCGCACGCCGCTGTCGGCGATCCTGCTCTGTGCGGACAAGCTGGCGCTGGAGCTTCCGGAGGACAACGCGGGGGCACAGCAGACGCTGCAGCACCTGGAGGCCAGCACGCTGCGCATGGCGCGGATGGTGGAGCAGCTGCTGGACTTCTCGCGTATCCGCAGTGGTGGCCTGCGCCTTGAGACCAGTGCCTGCGACCTGGCCGAGGTCACCCATGCGGTGATTGCCGAGGCGGGCAGCGCGCACGGTCACGAGCGTATCCATTTCGACGCCATCGGCGATACCCGCCTGCAGGGTGACATGGATCGCCTGGGGCAGATCGCCGCCAACCTGGTGGGCAATGCGTTGACGCATGGCAGCGAGGCCCTCGTGCAGCTGGATGGGCGCGATGCGCGCACGGTGGTGATGCGGGTGAGCAATGCCGGCCATATCGATGACGCGCTGTTGCCGCGGCTGTTCGAACCGTTCAAGGCCAGCTTCCACCAGAGCAAAGGTCTGGGCCTTGGCCTGTACATCGTCGATCAGTTCGTGCGCGCACATGGTGGACGCATCGGCGCGCGCAACGAGGCAGGGCAGGTCGTATTCGAAGCAAGGCTCCCACGGCGGTGGGACGCAGCCGGCGGCACCGCAAGCTGAACTCTTCAGGCTGGGTGCACCCGCATTGAGACGGACTCGTCCGCACCTGCTACCGTGCATTCACACCCTGCCAAGGACGCACCATGCCATTGCGCGCCATCGCCTACGTCAGCCGGGCGCTGCCAGAGCTTTCCGTTGAGCGGCTGCAGGCGCTGGTCGAAGATGCCGCACGCTTCAACAAGATGGCCGGCGTGACCGGCGTGCTGCTGCATGATGGCGATCGCTTCCTGCAGTACATCGAGGGGCCGCCGGACGGTATCGATTCGGTGTATGAGCGCATCCTGCAGGCGGGCAGCCACATCGACGTCATCGAGCTGGCGCGCGGCCGCCTGGGCCAGCGCCAGTTTCCGTACTGGTCGATGCGTGCCTTGCCGGTGGAGGCCGCGTTGCTGCGGCAGCTTTCGAGCAGCGACTGGTCCGGTTTCAGCAGGGCCCTGGAAGGAGATCGTTCGGCGCCGACCCCGGTCGACCTGCTGGATGCGGTAGTGCAACCGGCACTGCACGCCGGTTGAGATTCAGCGCACGCCGCCTCCGCAATAGGCGGCGTGCAGTGCCTGCAGCACCCCCAGCGCCGGGCCTTCCTGCATGCGGTAGTGGATTGCCTGCGCCTCGCGCCGGGTCGCCACGATCTGCATTCCGCGCAGCACCGCCAGGTGCTGGGACAGCGCCGACGCGCTGAGGCCGGTCAGCGCCTGCAGTTCCGGCACCGGCGCCTCACCCTCGACCAGCCGGCACAGCACCTGCAGCCGGGCAGGATGGGCCAGGCTCTTGAGCAGCGCGGCCGCCTGCGTGGCGTGCTCGGCCATCGTGGCAGTGTCGAGCGGCGGGTGGGTCATGGTTGACCTTTTTGTTTAGAGGTGTCTAATTTAGAGGAATCTAAATTTGAGGGCAATCCATGCATGGCATCAAGGAAGGCGGGGCATGAACCTGCCATGGAGTGCGCTGGCGGGCGGTGCGTTGATCGGTATCGCTGCCGTGTGGCTGCTGGCTGCTACCGGTCGCGTTGCCGGCATCAGCGGGATCGCTGCGGGCAGCCTGCGCGCCGGTAGAGGCGAGCGCGGCTGGCGTTGGGCCTTCCTCATGGGCCTGCTGGCAGCGGCAGGGCTGGTGCTGTGGTGGCAGTCGGTGCCCGGGAGCGCCCCACGCGTACTGCTGCGTGATGCCTTGCCCGCCTGGCAGCTGATCGGCGCCGGCCTGCTGGTCGGCTTCGGTACCCGCCTGGGCAGCGGCTGCACCAGTGGCCACGGCGTATGCGGCATGGCCCGCGGTTCGAAGCGATCGCTGCTGGCGGTGCTGGTGTTCATGGCCTGCGCGATGCTGACCACGTTCGTGATCCGTCACGGCGGAGCGCTGCCGTGAGCCGCGTCCTCGGGGCCGCCGCAGTGGCCGGTGCGCTGTTCGGAGCCGGGCTGGCGCTTTCCGGAATGACCGATGCACGGCGCGTGCTCGGCTTCCTCGACATCCGTGGCGCGTTCGATCCCACGTTGATGTGGGTGCTGGGCTCGGCGCTGCTGGCCAGTGCAATCGGCCAGCGTTGGGTGCTGCGTCGCGCGCAGCCCTGGTTTGCCCTTCGCTTCCAGCTGCCGACGGCACATGATGTGGATGCTCGCCTGCTGCTGGGCGCGGCACTGTTCGGCATCGGCTGGGGATGGGCCGGCTATTGCCCCGGGCCGGCCATCGCCGGGTTGGCCGTGGCATCGCGTGAAGCGCTGTGGTTCGTGCCGGCGATGGTGCTGGGCTTCTGGCTGCACGATCGCCTCGTGCGTTGAGGCTTCACCCCTGTGTCACGATCGATCGGGTCAGATCCATGGACCACGGGGAACGGAGCGCAGTGACATGGCACGGATGAAGTGGAAGGGAAGGGCGATGCTGGCCATGGCGCTGGCGTCGGCGATCGCACCGGCGCTGGCCTGCACGCGCGCGGTGTACCTGGGCGACAACGGTGATGTGATCACCGCGCGTTCGATGGACTGGAAGGTGGATGTCGCCACCAATCTCTATGTGCTGCCGCGTGGCATCGCACGCACCGGGCAGGCCGGCCCGAAGTCGCTGGCCTGGACCGCCCGCTATGGCAGCGTGGTGGCCACCGGCTACGACGTATCGACCACCGACGGCATGAACGAAAAGGGCCTGGTCGCCAACCTGCTGTGGCTGGTCGAATCGGAGTACCCGCAACAGCGCGGCAACAAGCCGGGCCTGGCGATCTCGCTGTGGGCGCAGTATGTGCTCGACAATTTTGCGACGGTGGACGAGGCGGTGGCTGCCTTGAAGCGTGAGCCGTACTCGATCGTCACCGACAAGGTGCCTGGCGAGGACCGCCAAGCGACGCTGCATCTGTCGCTGTCCGACGCCACGGGTGACAGTGCCATCGTCGAGTACATCGGCGGCCGCCAGGTCATCCACCATGACCGGCGCTACCAGGTGATGACCAACTCGCCGATCTTCGACCAGCAGCTGGCGCTCAACACCTACTGGCAGCAGATCGGCGGCACGGTGATGCTGCCGGGCACCAACCGCTCTTCCGATCGCTTCGCCCGCGCATCGTTCTACATCAACGCCATTCCCAAGGCCGAAGATCCGGTGGAGGCACTGGCCAGTGTGTTCAGTGTGATCCGCAACGCCTCGGTGCCATACGGCATCACCACGCCGGGCGAGCCGAATATCTCCTCCACGCGCTGGCGTACCGTGGCCGACCACAAGCGGCGGCTGTACTTCTTCGAGTCGGCGTTGACCCCGAACACGTTCTGGGTCGATCTGAACAAGGTCGATTTCGGTGGCCCGGTGCTCAAGCTCGACCTTGGCAAGGACCAGCGGAACACCTTCGCCGGCGATGCGCTGGGCCACTTCGTGCCCAGCGCGCCGTTCACCTTCCTCGGCGTCGACGGTTAGTTCGACGCCTGGCTGGAGGCCGGGTACACCGCCTGGATGGTGCAGGCGCCGCGGGTGTACTGCGGCAGCGGAGCCAGCGAATCACTGCGCAGGTCACCATTCTCGAATCCCGCGGTGAGGACGCGGTCACCGGGATTGCCGCAGATCAGGCCGTTCTGCATGCCGGAGCGGAAGCTGAGCTGCGGTGCACGATCGAGCTGGCGGCAGTGGCTGCCGAGCTCGACACGGTAGTAGCGATGGCCACCATTGCGGCGCGGATTGGTCTCCACCAGCATGCCCTGCGGGTCGGAAGACCACGCGCGGACGTTGCGGGTGGCGAAACAGTACGACGGCGAGCCGCCGAAGCCGCGACGGATTTCCTTGCGCTCGCGGATGGTCACTGCGGGCAGGGTGGCCGTGCGCAGGCGGTCACTGTCGCGGGCGACGCTGGCGAAGTCCCGGTTCTGAACCGGGGTGACCGCACTGACGGCGCAGCTGCGGCCATCGACCACCACGCGCTCGCTGGGACGACCGCAGGCCCATCCCGCCGGTGCTTCCAGCTTCAGCGTGGTGGCAGTGCGGACGCCGGGGCAATCCTGGCTGAAGTCGATGCGATAGGCCTGGCCGGAGGCCGCGCGCAGTGCGATCGAGCGAGGTGAGGCCTGTTCCACTTCCTGCACGCCAACGGCGTCCATGCAGTGCGGAGCGGGTGGGGTACGTTCCTGTGCCAGGGCCGGAACAGCAAGCGCCAGGCCGAGGCTGGCGGCGAGCAGCAAATACATGTGCTGATGGGTCATGACCTGCACTCCTTGCGTGGGTTGACACCTCGACTATAGCAACGGTTTGCACGGCCCGTGTTACACGCGCACACTGCCCGGATGGGCGCGATCTTCCACCTGCGGCACTACGGCCAGGCCACCGGCCTGGACCGTCATGAGTACGCGCAGTGGGTGCTGCCGTTGCAGGGCGAACTGCAGTTCGAGATGGAAGGGCATGGTGGCCGCCTGGACCTGCTGCAGGGCGCTTTCGTGGCCGCCGGCGAGGCCCATGACCAGATGGCCGATGGCCCGAACGGTTTCGTGATCGTCGATTGCGCGCCAGGCGTGCTCGATGACGGCACCCAGGAGCATCTGTGCCGCCAGCGCTGGTTGCACCTGCCGCTGGCGCTGCGCCGGTGCCTGGCCGATGTGCAGGCCGGCCGGCCGATGCCGGCGCTGCTTCCGCAGTTGCTGCAGACGTTTGCACCGGCCGGCAGTGGCGCTCGCATGCAGGGGCTGTGTGCGGCGGTGCAGGCCGATCCGGGCCAGGCATGGCCGGTGGCGCGCATGGCGGCGTCTGTGGGGGTCAGCGAGAGCCGCCTGCATGCGCTGTTCCAGCGGGAATTCGGCCTCAGTCCCCAGGCCTGGCTCAGTGCCAGCCGGTTGCGCTGGGCCAAGCACCAGCTGCGCACCAGCGCCGCGCCGATCAGTGACATCGCGCTGTCTGCAGGCTATTCCGAGCAGAGCGCACTGACCCGCGCGCTGCGCCGCGAGTGCGGCCAGACGCCGGCCGCGTGGCGCAGGGGCACCGATCTGTAGCATCGAGCCATGCTCGGCCGCCGTTCGCGCGATGGCCGGTGCAAAAGCAGTGGAGCATGGCTCGACGCTAAAAGGGCACCAGGGCAGTAGCCTGGGTCAAGAGGGTTCCGCCGCCCACCGACTACACTGCGCGGCCTCTTCCCCCACGAAGAATCCCAATGCGCAACAACCCGATGGCCCTGGGCATCGCCAATGGCGTTGCCGCTGGCGCGCTATGGGGCGTGGTCTTCCTCGCCCCCGCCGTGCTGCAGTCGTTCAATGCCCTGCAACTGTCCGCCGGTCGCTACCTGGTCTATGGCCTGATCGCGGTTGCGCTGTTGCTGCCACGCTGGAAGCGGCTGGCGCCACAGTTGGGGCGTGCTGAATGGACCGGTCTGCTGTGGCTGAGCCTTGCCGGCAACCTGGTCTACTTCCTGCTGCTGGCGACCGCCGTGCAGTGGGCAGGCGGCGCGGCGGCCTCGCTCATCGTCGGCCTGATCCCGGTGGTGGTGACCCTGGTGGGCGTGCGCGAGAAGGGCGCGGTGCCGCTGAAGCAGCTGTTGCCGGCACTGGGCCTGTGCGTGCTCGGTGTAGCGCTGGTCGGTTGGGAGGCGCTGATGTCCGAACACCTGGCGACGCCCTGGCGGCAGCGCCTGATCGGCCTGTTGTGCGCGTTCGGAGCGCTGTTTTCGTGGGCGCTGTACTCGATCGGCAACAGCCGCTGGCTGGCGCGGCGGCCGGATCTGTCCAGCCACGACTGGTCGCTGCTGACGGGCGTTACCACGGGTGGCCTGGCCCTGCTGCTGGTGCCGATGGCCTTCATCGGCCACACCGGCAGCCACACGCCAGTGCAGTGGGGCGGGTTCTGGACGATCAGTGCCGGCGTGGCGGTGATCGCCTCGATTCTGGGCAACGCGTTCTGGAATCGCGCCAGCCGCCTGCTGCCATTGACCCTCACCGGCCAGATGATCGTGTTCGAGACGCTGTTCGCGCTGCTCTATGCCTTTGCCTGGCAACAGCGCTGGCCCTCCCTGCTGGAGGCGCTGGCGATCGTGTTCCTGGTGGCGGGGGTGATGCTGTGCGCGCACGCCCATCGCGCACCGCGGGCGATCGCCGAACATGCCGGCTGAATGCATGTCTCAAGCAAGCTGATGCGTGCTTTGTCTCAAATGCAACCAAATGCCGGCACGTTGGCCGATGATCGCGGCAGCGTGTTTTTGCATCGCAGCACTTGACAGCGGCAGGGCGCGCGGTGTTTTCTGTGCGGCATGGTCCTTGATGCCGCCCACGCCAGCCTGAACGCCCCCGCCACCGCGGGCCGTTCGACTGCGCCGGTCGCCACCACCACCATTACCACCACCACCGTCACCACTGCCCTGGTGCGGCCCGTCGTCTTCGTGTAACTCCCGAAAACCACGGCCCCGCACCATACAGGTGGCGGGGAAACTCGACACCTGCATGCGACGGGGCCTCCTACCGAGGTCTGCATGTCTTCCCACGCCCCCGCCCATTCCGTTGCCCCGGCCGACCTGGCTGCGCCGTCCATCGTCGTGCACAAGTTCGGTGGCACCTCGGTAGCCGACGCCGAACGCTACCGCCATGTTGCCGGCCTGCTGCTGGCCCGCCCCGAATCGCTGCAGGTCACCGTCGTCTCGGCCATGAAGGGTGTCACCGATGCGCTGATCGAGCTGGCCCAGCTGGCCGCCAA
Organism: Stenotrophomonas sp. Sm6012; assembly: GCF_030985895.1. Lineage (NCBI taxonomy): Bacteria > Pseudomonadati > Pseudomonadota > Gammaproteobacteria > Lysobacterales > Lysobacteraceae > Stenotrophomonas > Stenotrophomonas sp. Sm6012. Next base: position 88,050 of record NZ_JAPTFX010000002.1, read on the forward strand.
GGGTGACGAAGGCTGGCGCGAGGCCTGGCATGCGCTGCGCGCGCGCCATCGTGGTGCTGCCGTGGCGCTGCTGGGCGAGCAGGTGGGCGAGACCGTGGAATGGATCGACGCGCGCTTCGAGCAGCTGGCCGAGGTGCTTGCGGCGCTGGCGGTGATCGGCGAGCTGCCCCGTGAAGTGCTCGATCGCGTGCAGGGCCTGGGTGAAGTGTTCTCTGCGCAACTGCTTGGCACGCATCTGCGTGCACGCGGCGAAGACTGCGCGGTGCTCGACGCGCGCGACGTGCTGGTGGTCGGGCATGGCGAACTGGGCGTGGATGTCGACTGGGAGGCCAGTGCGGACCGCCTGGCCAAATGGCGCCTGCAGCATCCACAACTGCGCCTGGTCGCCACCGGTTTCGTGGCGCGTGACCGCCATGACCGCATCACCACGCTCGGCCGCAACGGCAGCGACTATTCCGGCGCGATCTTCGCCGCGCTGTTCAACGCCGATGAACTGCACATCTGGACCGACGTCGATGGCGTGCTGTCGGCAGATCCGCGGCTGGTGCCCGAAGCGGTGCAGCTTGAGTCGCTGAGCTACGACGAGGCCTGCGAACTGGCCTACTTCGGCGCCAAGGTGGTGCACCCGCAGACGATGTCACCGGCCATCCGCCTCGGCCTGCCGATCTTCATCCGCAACACCTTCCAGCCGGCGCATCCGGGCACGCGCATCAGCGCCGAGCGCTCGCCGCGCGGGCCGGTGAAGGGCCTGACACTCAGCCCCGGGCTGGCCCTGCTGAACCTGGAAGGCACCGGCCTGATTGGCGTGCCGGGTACCGCCGAGCGCGTGTTCGCCGCCCTGCGCCAGGCGCAGGTGTCCGTGGTGATGATCTCGCAGGGTTCGTCGGAGCATTCGATCTGCTGCGTGGTGCGTGCCGGCGAAGCTGCGCGCGGCCGCGACGCCCTGCTGCATGTGTTCGCGCATGAGTTGTCGGTGGGCCAGGTGCAGCGCGTGCAGGTCAGCGAGGGGGTCAGCGTGCTGGCCGCGGTCGGTGACGGCATGGCCGGCCAGCCCGGTGTGGCGGCGCGCCTGTTCGAGGCGCTGGGCCGTGCGCAGGTGAACATCCTGGCGATCGCGCAGGGCTCGTCCGAACGCAACATCTCGGTGGCGGTGGACAGTGCCGATGCCACCCGCGCGCTGCGCGCCGCACATGCCGGCTTCTGGCTGTCGCCGCAGACCTTCGCGGTGGGGGTGATCGGGCCGGGCAATGTCGGTGCCGCGCTGCTGGACCAGCTGCTGGCCGCGCGCCCGCAGTTGCTGGCCAAGGCCAATGTCGACCTGCGCCTGCGTGCGCTGGCCTCGCGTTCGCGCATGCGCCTGGAAGTGGATGGCCTGCATGCCGATTGGCGCCAGGCATTGCAGGAAGCCGGCGAGTCCAGCGACCTGGATCGCTTCACCGAGCATCTGCTGGCTGCGCACCTGCCGCATGCGGTGGTGATCGACTGCAGTGGCAGTGCCGAGGTGGCCGAGCGCTACGAGGGCTGGCTGGCCGCCGGCATCCATGTGGTCACGCCGAACAAGCAGGCCGGTGCAGGGCCGCTGCCGCGCTACCAGCGCATCCGTGCCGCGGCGGCGGCCAGTGGCGCGCGTTTCCGTTACGAGGCCACGGTGGGTGCGGGCCTGCCGGTCATCACCACGCTGCGCGACCTGGTGGATACCGGTGACGAGGTGCTGGCGATCGAAGGCATCTTCTCCGGCACACTGGCCTGGTTGTTCAACCGCTTCGATGGCAGCCAGCCGTTCTCGGCACTGGTCGCGCAGGCACGGTCGATGGGTTACACCGAACCGGACCCGCGCGATGATCTGTCCGGCGTGGACGTGGCGCGCAAACTGGTGATCCTCGCCCGCGAGGCCGGCCACGCGCTCAGCCTGGAGCAGGTGCAGGTGGAAAGCCTGGTGCCCGCCCTGCTGCGCGACGGCAGCGTGGATGCATTCATGGCCAGGCTGGGCGAGTCCGATGCCAGCCTGCAGCAGCGGCTGCAGGAGGCACGCGCGCGTGGCGCCGTGCTGCGCTATGTCGCCAAGCTCGGCGCCGACGGTGCCTCGGTGGGCCTGCAGGAGCTGCCGGCCGACCACGCCTTCGCCAATCTGCGGCTGACCGACAACGTGGTGCAGTTCCGTACCCGCCGCTACTGCGACAACCCTCTGGTGGTGCAGGGCCCGGGCGCAGGCCCGGAAGTCACCGCGGCCGGCGTGTTCGCCGATCTGCTGCGCGTGGCCGCTGGTGAAGGAGCGCGCCTGTGATCGCACGTGCGTACGCGCCCGCCTCGGTGGCCAATGTGGCAGTGGGTTTCGACATTCTCGGCCATGCCATCGCCGGGATCGGCGATACCGTAAGCGTGCGCAGGATCGACGAACCGGTGGTGCGCATCGAGGCGATCCGTGGCAGCGCGGTCGAACTGCCGCTGGACGCGGCCGGGAACACGGCGGGTGCTGCGTTGATGTCGCTGCGCGAAGGGCAGGGCCTGGACTTCGGTTTCGCCGTCGAGATCGACAAGGGCATTCCGTTCGGCTCCGGCATGGGCGGTTCGGCGGCGTCGAGTGTTGCGGCGCTGGTCGCGGCCAATGCGCTGCTGGATGCGCCGCTGCCACGCGAAGCGTTGTATCCGCATGCGCTGGACGGCGAGGCGGTGGCCAGTGGCGGCCGCCACGGTGACAACGTCGGCCCGCTGCTGCTGGGCGGACTGGCATTGTGCACGGCCGATCGCCTGCTGCCGATCCCAGTGCCTGCCAGCTGGCACAGCCTGCTGGTGCATCCACACGCGGTGCTGGAAACGCGGCGCGCGCGCCAGGCATTGCAGGGCAGTTACGCACTGGGCGAATTCGTCGCGCAGAGCGCCAACCTGGCGCTGGTCCTCAGTGGTTGCCATCGCAGTGACGCCGGGCTGGTCCGCGCCGGGCTGCGCGACGTGCTGGTGGAGCCGCGACGGGCAGGCCTGATCGCCGGTTTCGAGGCCGCCCGCGATGCAGCGCTGTCGGCCGATGCAATGGGCGCGGGCATCTCTGGCGCCGGGCCCAGTGTGTTCGCCTGGTTCGAGGATGCTGATCAGGCCCGCGCCGCCGTGGCACCCGTGCAGGCCGCATTCGCGGCTGCCGGCTTCGACAGTGATGCCTGGGTGTCGCCGCTGGATGCGCCAGGAGCCCGCCTGTGCTGAATTCCTCCCCTCTACTGGATATCGAACCCATGCACTTCGTTTCGACCCGCGGCCAGTCTCCGGCCGTTGGCCTCAGCGCGGCGATCGCCGCAGGATTGGCCCCCGACGGCGGGCTGTACGTGCCGGAGAACCTGCCGGTGACACGCGAACTGCAGGCCGGTGCCAGCCTGGCTGAGACGGCTGCCGATCTGCTGGCGCCGTTCTTCGCGGGTGATGCGCTGGAATCCGCGCTGCCGTCGATCTGCCGCGAGGCCTTCGACTTCCCGGTGCCGCTGCGTCCGCTCGGCGGCGGTGACCATGTGCTGGAGCTGTTCCATGGGCCGACGGCGGCGTTCAAGGACATCGGCGCGCGCTTCCTTGCCGGTACGCTGTCGCGGCTGCAGGCCGGCCAGGAACGCGCCCTGACGATTGTCGTTGCCACCTCCGGCGATACCGGTGCAGCGGTGGCAGCGGCGTTCCATCGCCAACCCGGCGTGCGCGTGGTAGTGCTGTATCCGGATGGCCGCGTGTCGCCACGGCAGGCGCACCAGCTCGGTTGTTTCGGCGACAACATTCAGGCCCTGCGGGTGGCCGGTGCATTCGACGATTGCCAGGCGATGGTCAAGCAGGCGCTGGCCGACCGCGACCTGCAGGCGAAGATTCCGTTGAGCTCGGCCAACAGCATCAGCCTGGGCCGCCTGCTGCCGCAGATGAGCTACTACGCGCATGCGGCACTGACCCATCACGCTGAGACGCGTCGCCGGCTCAACCTGGTGGTGCCGACCGGCAACCTCGGAAACGCGATGGCCGCGGTGCTGGCGCGCGCACTGGGTGTACCGATCGGGCAGATCGTACTGGCCACCAATGCCAATGCGGTGCTGCCGGCGTACTTCAATGGCGGTGACTACCAGCCGCAATCCAGCGTGGCGACGGTAGCCAATGCGATGGACGTGGGCGCGCCGAGCAACTTCGAGCGCCTGCGCTGGCTGTACCACGGCGACGATGCCGAATTGCGCGCAGCTTTCCGTGCGTTCGCGGTGGACGACGTCACCATCCGCGCCACCATTGCCGCAGCGCACGCCAGCAGCGGCGAGCTGTTCTGCCCGCACACGGCCACGGCGGTCAAGGTCCTGCAGGACCTGCGTGCACGCGGCGCCAAGGGCGACTGGGCGGTGGTGGCCACCGCGCATCCGGCCAAGTTCGAGGCGGTGGTCGAGCCATTGATCGGGGAGCCGGTGGCGGTGCCGCCGGCACTGGATGCGCTGTTGCAGCGGCCAGCGCACGCTGAACCGCTGGCCGCCGACTACGCGGCGCTGCGTGAGGTGTTGCTGCGCTGACCGGAGAGGGGCACGGTTGCCGGCCAGCGGTTCAG
>NZ_JAPTFX010000030.1:0-38203 GCF_030985895.1 Stenotrophomonas sp. Sm6012
TGAGCCGCATGGATGCGGCGACCGAGCTTACATGGACGTACTTGCAGCGGCCCCCGCAACCGGACCCACCCCGCCATTCCCCAGTAAACCCGCTGTTGCTCTGGCCGTTGCTGTCGCTCTGGCCTCTGCGGGTGCAGGGCGCCGCCCTGCCGAACTAAACTACCCGCCGTTGTCCCTGCAGGATTGCCCATGTTCGATACCTCGCCCCAGCTCGATTGCGCCGGCCGCATCCTGCGCCTCGACCGTGCCCGGGTCATGGGCATCGTCAACGTCACCCCGGACTCGTTCTCCGATGGCGGCGTGCACGACACCACCGAGGCCGCGGTCGCACATGGCCTGAAGCTGGTCGAGGAGGGCGCCGATCTGCTCGACGTCGGCGGTGAATCCACCCGCCCGGGTGCTGCCCCGGTATCGATCGAGGAAGAGCTGCGCCGGGTGATTCCTGTGGTTGAACAGCTGGCCGCCCGCACTGCGGTGCCGATCAGCATCGACACCTTCAAGCCGGAGGTGATGCGCGCGGCGGTGGCCGCCGGTGCCGGCATGATCAATGATATCTTCGGCCTGCGCCAGGAGGGTGCGCTGGACGCCGCCGCTGAAGCCGGCGTGCCGGTGGTGTTGATGCACATGCAGGGGGAACCCGGCCACATGCAGGCTGATCCGCACTACGACGACGTCGTTGCCGAGGTGCACGGGTTCCTCGTGCAGCGCCTGTTCGCTGCGGAAATGGCCGGCATTCCCAAGAAGAACCTGCTGGTCGATCTCGGCTTCGGTTTCGGCAAGACCACCGCGCACAACATGACCCTGCTGGCGCGCTCGGAGCGCTTCCTGGAACTGGGTGTGCCGATGCTGGCGGGGCTGTCGCGCAAGCGCAGTCTCGGTGAACTGACTGGCCGCGACACGCCGTCCGAACGGGCGGCCGCTTCGGTGGCTGCGCACCTGATCGCGGTCCAGCGCGGCGCGCGCATCGTGCGCGTGCATGACGTGGCCGCCACTGTCGATGCGCTGAAGATCTGGCAGGCAGTGGAAGCCGTGCCGACGCCGCGTACCGACGCCGCGCCGTCGATCCGCTGGCCGGACGAAGACTGATGGGCATCGACCGGCGGCCATTGGCGATCGCCGTGATGGGGCCGACGGCCAGTGGCAAGACGGCCACGGCCATTGCCCTGGCACAGCAGCTGGATGGCGAGATCGTCAGTGTCGATTCGGCGCTGGTCTACCGCCACCTGGACATCGGTTCGGCCAAGCCCGATGCCGCCGAACGCGCGCAGGCCCCGCATCACCTGCTGGACCTGCGCGAGCCCTGGCAGACCTATTCGGCGGCCGAGTTTGCCGCCGATGCCGGCCGTGTCGTGGCCGATATCGTGGGGCGCGGCAAGATGCCGATCCTGGCTGGTGGCACCGGCCTGTACTTCCGTGCCCTGCTGCAGGGCTTGTCGCCGATGCCCGAAGCCGACCCGGCAATGCGCGAAGTGCTCAGTGCCGAAGCCGCCGAGCGTGGCTGGGTGGCGCTGCATGCCGAGCTGGCCAAGGTCGATCCGTCCGCCGCTGCGCGCATCCATGCCACCGACCCGCAACGCATCCAACGGGCGCTGGAGGTCTATCGCCTGACCGGCACCCCCATCTCGGAATGGCAGCGCCGGCCGGGCGTGGCGCCGCTGCCGGTACGTACCCTCAAGCTGATCCTGGCCCCGCGCGACCGCGCGGTCCTGCACCAGCGCATCGAGGCCCGCTTCGATCTCATGCTGGCACAGGGCTTCCTCGACGAGGTGCGGGCACTGCGCGCGATGCCGGAAATGGCCACGGTGCAGGCGCCCCTGGACCTGCCTGCGGTACGTGCAGTCGGCTACCGCCAGGCCTGGGAATACCTGGACGGGGAGGAGGATGCCGCCCGTTTCCGTGACAAGGCGATCTTCGCCACCCGCCAGCTGGCCAAGCGCCAGCTGACCTGGCTGCGTGGCGAACTTGATGCGCGCTGGTTCGACCCCCATATCGACAACGAGCGCCTGGCCGGCGCGGTGTCGACCTTCGTCGCACGCTGAACCCCCGCCAGCCGTGTAACATCATTGGACGGCGGGCGGCTCGGGGGCCGTGGCAACCGTCGGCAACCCAATAAGAACAATAATCAGGAGTGTGCAATGTCCAAGGGGCAATCGCTGCAGGATCCTTTCTTGAATGCACTGCGGCGCGAACGCGTGCCGGTTTCGGTGTACCTGGTGAACGGCATCAAGCTGCAGGGAACGATCGAGTCGTTCGACCAGTTCGTGGTCCTGCTGCGCAACACGGTCAGCCAGATGGTCTACAAGCACGCCATTTCCACGGTCGTCCCGGCACGCAACGTGAAGGTCGGTCCGGGCGGTGGTTACGTGCAATCGGGTGAAGGTGGTCAGGCAGGTGATGAAGCAGACGAGTAATACCGGAGCGGTGAATGTTTGACCGCTCGAGAAAGGGCGAACACGCCCTGTTGATCCAGCCGCATTTCGGCAAGCTGGAAGACGATGTGCTGGAAGAGTTCGGTGATCTGGCCCGCTCGGCTGGGGCCAGCATCGCCGCGACGATCACCGCGCGCCTGGACCGTCCCAACCCGTCGACCCTGATCGGCAGCGGCAAGCTGGACGAGATCAAGGCGGCGGCCGATGCCAGCGGCGCCGACCTGATCCTGGTCAACCATGCGTTGAGCCCCGGTCAGGAGCGCAACCTGGAACGCTTCCTGGAGCGCCGGGTGATCGACCGTACCGGTCTGATCCTGGACATCTTTGCCCAGCGTGCGCACAGCCACGAAGGCAAGCTGCAGGTCGAGCTGGCGCAGCTGCGTCACCTGGCGACGCGGCTGGTGCGCGGCTGGACCCACCTTGAGCGCCAGCGCGGCGGCTCGATCGGCCTGCGTGGCCCGGGTGAAACCCAGCTGGAAACCGACCGGCGCCTGTTGCAGAAGCGGGTCGAGCAGCTGCAGAAGCGGCTGGAAAAAGTTGAAGTGCAGCGCACCCAGATGCGCCGTGCGCGCGTGCGCAGCGAACTGCCACGCGTGGCCCTGGTGGGCTACACCAACGCCGGCAAGTCGACCCTGTTCAATGCCATGACCGGTGCCGAGGCCTACGCCGCCGACCAGCTGTTTGCCACGCTGGACCCGACCGTGCGCCGCATTGCGGTCCCTGGCGGCAACGTGGTGCTGGCCGATACCGTCGGCTTTGTCCGTGATCTGCCGCATGACCTGGTTGCCGCGTTCCGTTCGACCCTGTCAGAGGCGCGCGAAGCGGACTTCCTGCTGCACGTGGTTGACGCTGCCGATCCGCATCGCGAGGAGCGCATCGCCCAGGTCGACGAGGTGCTGACCGCGGTCGGCGCTGGCGATCTGCCGCAGCTGCTGGTGTTCAACAAGATCGACCGCATCGACGGTGCCGACGTCCGCCACGATGGCCAGGACGGCATTCCTGATGAATCGCGACGCGAGCGGGTATGGATTTCCGCGCGTGACGGGCGGGGCCTGGACCTGCTGCAGGCGGTGCTGGGCAAGCGCCTGGGCCTGCAGCACGTGACCGGTGAACTGCGCCTGCCGCCCGATGCCGGCCGCCTGCGCGCGCGCCTGCACCAGCTGGAAGTGATCCGCAGCGAACAGGCCGATGAAGAGGGCTGGCTGCTGCAGGTTGACCTGCCGATCGCCGAGGCCGAGAAGCTTGCCGCCAGTGCCGACGGCGCGCCGATCCGGGCCCTGTTGCCGGAGAAGCTGCCGGAGTGGTGAGGTAGCGCAGGGTCATGCCTGGTGGTGCCGGCCACGGGCCGGCCGCTGCCGTGGCCCGGGCCCGCGACATCAACCTGTCATCTGCGGTACAACGTGCAGGTTCTTCACCCCACCGTCATGCCGATGTCCATTCCCACCGACGCCGATCTCAACGCCCAGTCCGCCGCGCTCGGGCAGCGCCTGCAGCAGGCCTCGCTGCAGCTGGTGACCGCTGAAAGCTGCAGCGGCGGCTGGATCGCCAAGTGCATGACCGATATCGCCGGGTCGTCGGCGTTCTTCGACTGCGGCATGGTGGTCTACAGCTATGAAGCCAAGCAGCGCCTGCTGGGCGTGCGCGCGCAGACCCTGGAGCAGTTCGGTGCGGTCAGCCGCGAAACCGTGCTGGAGATGGTGTCCGGCGCACTGGTCAATTCCGGTGCCGGGATTGCCGTAGCCGTGACCGGGATCGCCGGCCCCGGCGGCGGCAGCCCGGACAAGCCGGTCGGCAGTGTCTGGATCGGCTGGAAGCGCCGTGGCGGCTACGCCCGCGCCGAGCTGTTCCAGTTCGACGGCGACCGCGAAGCCATCCGCCGGCAGACCGTGGCGGCGGCATTGCGCGGTATCGACGCCCAGCTGTGACATGCTGCTCCGGTAACCGTCCGGAGCACGCATGATGTGGGAAACGCTGGGCACAGTCCGTGACCTGGGCCGACTGCAGGAAATTGCCGTTGTCCTGATCCGCTACGGCTTCGGTGACATGGTGCGGCGCATCGGCCTGGCCACGACGCTGGAGCGGGCAGGGCGCCTGCTGCACTGGAACGAGGAGCGGCAGGAACTGCTGCGGATGACCGCGCCGGTGCGCGTACGCAGCGCGCTGCAGGATCTGGGGCCGACCTTCGTCAAGCTCGGCCAGGTGCTGGCGACCCGTGTCGACCTGCTGCCTCCGGAATGGATCGCCGAGCTCTCCGAACTGCAGAACGCGGTGCCGGCGTTGCCGTACGCGGACATCCGCGAGCAGCTCGAGGCCGATCTCGGCGCGTCGCCCGCGGAGGTATTCGCTTTGCTCGATGAAACCCCGATGGCCGCCGCCTCGCTGGCGCAGGCCCATCGTGCGCGGCTGCATGACGGTCGCGAGGTGGTGCTCAAGGTGCGCCGACCGGGTATCCGCGATGTGGTCGAGGCCGACCTGCGGCTGCTGGCACGCCTGGCCGAGATCGTCGAAGCCCGCCTGCCGGACCTGCGCCGCTATCGCCCGGCCGAGGTCGTGCAGCAGTTCACCGTGTCGCTGCGCCGCGAGCTGGATTTCGCCGCGGAGTGCCGCAACGCCGAGCGCATCGCGCGTAACTTCAATGGCCGCGACGACATCCTGATTCCTCGCGTGCACTGGCAGTGGACCTGCGAAAGCCTGAACGTGCAGGACTTCGTCGACGGCATTCCCGGACGGGACCTGGCGGGTGTCGACGCGGCTGGCCTGGACCGGCGCGAACTCGCACGGCGCGGCGCCGACATCGTGTTGAAGATGGTGCTGGAGGACGGCAGCTTCCATGCTGATCCCCACCCAGGCAACATCATCTACCTGCGCGATGGCCGCATCGGCGTGATCGATTTCGGCATGGTCGGCGCGCTGTCGGAGGTGCGTCGGTTCCAGGTTGCACAGCTGCTGCACGGGCTGGTCGAGCAGGACCCGCAGGGCGTGGCCGACGTGCTGCTGGACTGGGCCGGTGGTGTGGAAGTGGACGAGAACCGGCTGCAGCACGACATCAGCCAGTTCGTTGACCAGTACCGCGGTGTGCCGTTGAAGGACCTGCGCATCGGGCTGATGCTGGGCGACATCACCCAGTTGCTGCGCAGCTACAGCCTGACCCTGCCGGCCGACCTGGCGCTGATGATCAAGGCGTTCCTGACGCTGGAAGGCATGGGGCGCCAGCTGGACCCGGATTTCGACATGGCCAGCGTCGCGCGCCCGTTCCTGGAGCGGGTGGTGTTGCAGCGCTATGCGCCAAAGGCGCTGCTCAAGCGCGGCCGGCGCAGCCTGCTGGGCCTGGTCGATTTCGCCGGTGAACTGCCGCGTGACCTGCGCAAGCTGGTGCAGGCCGCGCGCCGTGGTCGCCTGCAGCTGAAGGTGGAGACCACGGCGCTGCAGGGTTTCGGCGAACAGGTGAACCGCGCGGCGAACCGGCTGGTGATGGGCATCGTGACCGCCGCGCTGATCATCGGCTCGTCGATCGTGATGCACAGCGTCGGCGGCGTCTCCAGCCGCTGGCTGCTGGCGCTGGGCGTATGCGGCTTCATCGGCGCCGGCTTCTGTGGCGTCTGGATCCTGTTCTCGATATGGAGAAGCGGTAAACACACATGAGTGTGTTTACCGCTGAATCGCGCAGCGATTCCTGTAGAGCCGACCGCTGGTCGGCTGCACTTGCTTGTGCCTTTGCCAGCCAGGCCATGCCCGGCGACGATTGCCGACCACGCCTCGGCCCCGCAGGTAGGTGTCACCTCCTGTCGCACCCGGCACTTGCAGATCTGAACGTTAGTAGTAATACTACTAACCATGGACCTGACCGACACCCAGCAGGCGATCCTGCAGTTGATCGCCGAGCGTATCGAGAGCGAAGGCGCACCGCCGTCGCAGACTGAAATCGCACGTGCGTTCGGCTTCAAGGGCGTGCGCGCGGCCCAGTACCACCTGGAAGCCCTGGAGCAGGCCGGCGCGATCCGCCGCATCCCAGGCCAGGCCCGCGGGATCCGCCTGGTGCAGGCCCCGCCGGTCGAGAAGCTGGCCGAGCCGGGCTTGCCCGACAGCGTGCTGCGGCTGCCGGTGCTGGGTCGGGTGGCGGCCGGCCTGCCGATCGGTGCCGATATCGGCTCGGACGATTTCGTGGTGCTGGACCGGGTGTTCTTCTCGCCGGCGCCGGACTACCTGCTGAAGGTGCAGGGCGATTCGATGATCGACGAGGGCATCTTCGACGGTGACCTGATCGGCGTGCACCGTACCCGTGACGCCCATTCCGGGCAGATCGTGGTGGCCCGCATCGATGACGAGATCACGGTCAAGCTGCTGAAGATCGCCAAGGACCGCATCCGTCTGCTGCCGCGCAACCCCGACTACAGGCCGATCGAAGTGCTGCCGGATCAGGACTTTGCGATCGAAGGCCTCTATTGCGGCCTGCTGCGACCCAACCGTTGACCCGTTTCGCATTGCATTTCCCCGCGGTCTTTTGTGGCGATTCTCTGGTTCCACTGAGGTTGGTACGGATGTCCGATAATTCTTTTCAGAGCGCCGGGCAGAATCTCAGCCTGTGCGATACGTCCGACTTAAAGTGAGCCCATGGCAAAGAAGACCCCCAAAGACAGCACCTCCAACGACATCACCTCTGCAAGGACCCAACCGATGGACGAGAACAAGAAGCGCGCCCTCGCTGCAGCTCTGGGCCAGATCGAGAAGCAGTTCGGCAAGGGCTCGGTGATGCGCATGGGCGACCGCGTGGTCGAGCCCGTCGAAGCCATCCCGACCGGTTCGCTGATGCTCGACATCGCACTGGGCATTGGCGGCCTGCCGAAGGGCCGTGTCGTTGAGATCTACGGGCCGGAATCCTCGGGCAAGACCACTCTGACCCTGCAGGCCATCGCCGAATGCCAGAAGCTGGGCGGCACGGCGGCCTTCATCGACGCCGAGCATGCACTGGACCCGATCTACGCCGGCAAGCTGGGCGTGAACGTGGATGACCTGCTGCTGTCGCAGCCGGATACCGGTGAGCAGGCGCTGGAAATCGCCGACATGCTGGTCCGTTCGGGCTCGGTGGACATCCTGGTGGTCGACTCGGTCGCCGCGCTGACCCCGAAGGCCGAAATCGAAGGCGAGATGGGCGACCAGCTGCCGGGCCTGCAGGCCCGCCTGATGAGCCAGGCGCTGCGCAAGCTGACCGGCAACATCAAGCGCTCCAATACGCTGGTGATCTTCATCAACCAGTTGCGCATGAAGATCGGCGTGATGATGCCGGGCCAGAGCCCGGAAACCACCACCGGTGGTAACGCGCTGAAGTTCTACGCCTCGGTCCGCCTGGACATCCGCCGCATCGGCGCGATCAAGAAGGGCGACGAGATCATCGGCAACCAGACCAAGATCAAGGTCGTCAAGAACAAGCTGGCACCGCCGTTCAAGCAGGTCATCACCGAGATCCTGTACGGCGAGGGCATCAGCCGCGAAGGCGAACTGATCGACATGGGCGTGGAGGCCAAGCTGGTCGAGAAGGCCGGCGCCTGGTACAGCTACGGTGAGGAGCGCATCGGCCAGGGCAAGGACAACGCCCGCGGTTACCTGCGTGACAACCCGACCGTCGCCGCCAAGCTCGAAGCCGAGCTGCGCGAGAAGTTCCAGCCGACTGAAGCCGTCCGCGAGGAAGGCGACGACGACGGCGACGACGAGTAAGGCTTGCTGTGGGGCAGGGCGGCGCCGTCAGTGACGTCGCCCTGCCTCGCAGGTTCGAATCGCCCAGGGATGGGCAGGGCGCCACGGACGGCGCCACCCTTGGAGCACCGATGTCCGACTCCGACGATATTCCCACCGGCCGCAAGCGCCGGCCACGTGAGCAGACGCCCGTGCAACGCGCGCTGGGCCTGCTGGTCCGCCGCGAGCATTCGCGCAGGGAGCTGACCCGCAAGCTGACCGCCCGTGGCATCGAAGACGAAGCCGCGCAGGCTGCCGTGGCCAAGCTGACCGAGGCGGGCTGGCAGGACGACACCCGTTTTGCCGAGAACCTGGTGCGGATGCGCGCCAACACCGGCTACGGGCCGATCCATGTCCGCGCCGAGCTGGGCACCCATGGGCTGGACAGTGCTGCGATTGCGGCGGCGATGGACAGCTATGAGGGGGACTGGCAGGAAAACGCCCGTGACCTGGTCCGCCGCCGCTTCGGCGAGGCTGGCCCGCAGGACCTGACGCAGCGGCGCAAGGCCGCCGATCTGTTGGCTAGACGTGGCTTTGACGGCGACAGCATCCGCCGCGCGACCCGCTACGACCCGGATGACTGAGACTGGCGGCGCCGGGCCTGATACCCTTTAGGTTTTCGGCGGTCCCTTGCGACCCTGGCCAATGTGGCCGGTGGTCCGGGTCCGCCGGCCCGCAGACTGCCAGCCCCCAATGAACGCATCCGCCAAATTCACGACCTCCCAGATCCGCAGCGATTTCCTTGAATTCTTCAAGGGCAAAGGCCACACCATCGTGCCGTCGGCGCCGCTGGTGCCGGGCAACGATCCGACCCTGCTGTTCACCAACTCCGGCATGGTGCAGTTCAAGGACGTGTTCCTTGGCGCGGAGAAGCGCAGCTACGTGCGCGCGGCCGATGTCCAGCGCTGCCTGCGGGCGGGCGGCAAGCACAACGACCTCGACCAGGTGGGTTACACCGCACGCCACCACACCTTCTTCGAGATGCTGGGCAATTGGTCGTTCGGCGACTACTTCAAGAAGGACGCGATCGCCTGGGCCTGGGAGCTGCTGACCCAGGTCTGGAAGCTGCCGGCCGAGCGCCTGCTGGTCACCGTCTACCAGACCGATGACGAAGCCTACGCGCTGTGGCGCGACATGGTCGGCGTGCCAGAAGAGCGCATCGTGCGCATTGGTGACAACAAGGGCGCGCCGTTCGCGTCGGACAACTTCTGGCAGATGGCCGACACGGGTCCGTGCGGCCCGTGCACCGAGATCTTCTACGACCACGGCGACCATATCGCCGGCGGCCCCCCGGGCTCTCCGGATGAGGACGGCGACCGCTTCATCGAAATCTGGAACCTGGTGTTCATGCAGTTCGACCGCCAGCCCGACGGCACCCTGGTGCCGCTGCCGGCGCCGTGCGTGGATACCGGCATGGGCCTGGAGCGCCTGGCGGCGATCCTGCAGCACGTGCATACCAACTATGAGATCGACCTGTTCCAGGCGCTGATCCGCAAGGCATCGGAGCTGACCGGTACGGCCGACCTGGAGAACAAGTCGCTGCGCGTGATCGCCGATCACATCCGCGCCTGTTCGTTCCTGATCGTCGACGGCGTGCTGCCCTCCAACGAAGGCCGCGGCTACGTGCTGCGCCGTATCATCCGCCGCGCGCTGCGCCATGGCTGGATGCTGGGCGTGCGCCAGCCGTTCTTCAGCAAGCTGGTGCCGACCCTGGTCGAACAGATGGGCGAGGCCTATCCGGAACTGCCGGCGGCGGTGGACACCGTTACCCGTGCGCTGCAGGCCGAGGAAGAGCGTTTCGCTGAAACCCTCGATGCCGGCATGAAGATCTTCGAAGACGTGGCTGGCAAAGCCAGCAATGGCGTGATCCCGGGCGTTGACGCCTTCCGCCTGTACGACACCTACGGTTTCCCGCTCGACCTGACCCAGGACATCGCCCGCGAACGCGACCTGACCGTCGACATCGCCGGCTTCGATGCCGCGATGGAGCAGCAGCGCGAGACCGCGCGTGCGGCCGGCAAGTTCGGCGGCGGCGTGACCCTGCCGGCCGAGCTGGTGGCCACCCTCAGCCCGACCGTGTTCCTGGGCTATGACCGCCTGCAGGCCGACGGCCTGAGCGTGCTGGCGCTGCTCAAGGACGGTCGTCCGGTGCAGTCGGCCGATGCCGGTGATGCGGTCATCGTGATTACCGATCAGACCCCGTTCTACGCCGAATCCGGCGGTCAGGTCGGCGACACCGGCGTGCTGACCGGCAACGGTGTGCGCCTGGCGGTGGAAGATACCCAGAAGTTCGCCGGCCAGTTCCATGGCCATGTCGGCCCCTTGTCCGAAGGCGGCCTGAAGGTCGGCGACGTGCTGTCCGGCCAGGTTGACGGCGAGCGTCGCGGCGCCACCATCCTCAACCACTCGGCGACCCACCTGCTGCACGCCGCCCTGCGCGAAGTGCTGGGCACCCATGTGCAGCAGAAGGGCTCGCTGGTCGCGCCGGACCGCCTGCGTTTCGACTTCTCGCACTTCCAGCCGATCAGCGCGGAAGAGCTGGCGGTGATCGAGCGCAAGGTCAACCAGCAGGTGCGTGCCAACAACGCCGCCGAAGTGCACACCATGGCCATGCAGGAAGCGCTGGACTTCGGCGCGATGGCCCTGTTCGGCGAGAAGTACGGCGAGCATGTGCGCGTGCTGAAGATGGGTGACTATTCCACCGAGCTGTGCGGCGGTACCCACGTCAACCGTACCGGTGATATCGGCCTGTTCAAGATCACCTCCGAGGGCGGTGTTTCCGCCGGCGTGCGCCGCATCGAGGCGGTCACCGGCCAGGGCGCCCTTGACTATGTGGACGCCGAAGAGGCCCGCCTGGCCGAAGCCGCCGAGCTGCTCGGTGGCAGCGCCGGTGACGTGGTCGAGAAGATCCGCGCCCTCGGCCAGCGCCAGAAGCAGCTGGAGCGCGAGCTGGAAGCCGTGAAGGCCAAGGTCGCGGCCGGTGCCACCGCCGACCTGTCCGGCCAGGCTGTCGAGGTCGCCGGGGTGAAGGTCCTGGCTGCCCGCCTGGAGGGCTTCGACGCCAAGGCCCTGCGTGACGCCATGGATCGCCTGAAGCAGCAGCTGGGTGACGCGGTGATCGTGCTGGCCGGCGCCCAGGACGGCAAAGCGGCCCTGGTTGCGGGTGTGAACGGCAGCGCAATGGGCAAGGTCAAGGCCGGGGAACTGTTGTCCCATATCGCCGGTCAGATCGGGGGCAAGGGCGGCGGACGCCCGGACCTCGCCCAGGGTGGTGGCGAGGACGGGCCCGCCCTTGCCACTGCGCTGGCTGCAGTTGTCGAATGGGTCAGCCCCCGCCTGTGATGAACCCGGCCGTCCCCCTCCTTGTAGGAGCGGGACGGCTGACGGTACCATTGCGAATCTTTTCCCTTTGTCGTGGTAGCGCTTCTTGACGGAGCGTCAAGCCGGTGGGGGATACCCTTCCACACGGTTCCATGGAGACTTGCAAAAATGTTGATCCTGACTCGCCGCGTCGGCGAAACCCTGATGATCGGTGACTCGGTGAGCGTCACCGTGCTTGGCGTCAAGGGTAACCAGGTGCGTATCGGCATCACCGCGCCGAAGGACGTCGCTGTGCATCGCGAAGAGATCTATCAGCGCATCCAGCGCGGTGACGAAGCCGGTGGCGCCGGTAGCGAAAATTCTGCCGAATAACGCTTTACCTTCGCACTCGATTAACGTTATGATTCACGCCCCGCTGAGGTGCAACGCACCAGACGCGGTGAATACCCCGGAGTGATGCCCGAGTGGCCGAAGGGGCTCCCCTGCTAAGGGAGTATAGGGTCAAAAGCTCTATCGAGGGTTCGAATCCCTCTCACTCCGCCAGATACAAAGAAGCGCCTGCAGATCCTCGATCTGCAGGCGTTTTTCTTTGTCCGGTGTTCGAAGGTGCAGCCTGCGCGGGGCTGCCTGTCCTTAGTGATCGCTACGGATGGCAGGTACTGCAGCAGGCGTCGTTGCAGGTGCCGGAGCGGCGGCAGCAGGACGCTGTGGCGGCTCGAGATCACGCGGTGGGGTTTCGCGCCACAACAATGCAAGCGTGCAGTCGTTGGCGCGCTCCCTGCACATTCTTTCGGCCTTGCGTTGCGCGGCGTCCGCAGTCTTCTCACCCAGTGCAAAGCCCAACGCAACCGTGCCCGTCGCGATGGCCGAATAGCCTTCGCTGGTCGTGCTGGTCGTGCTGGCAGACTGGCCACAATTGCGCGATTGCAGCGCGCAGTAGTGCAGCGACTGCTGCATCGCGGTGGTCAGGGAATGCTGGTTCATCGAGTAGCCGTAGCGGCCATCCTTGTCGTAGGTGATCGCAGATGCGGCACCTGCCCCCGAGGTGATGGTCAACAACACCCCAAGGGAAATCACTTGCTTCCAGTTCATGGCCATCTCCTTTTCGACGGATGGTGGATCAACCCGGGTTCGCGACGCAACCCGGCGCGTCGCCGTGCCGGGTGCCTGCAGGTAATCCACCTGCAGGCCGGTTCTCCTTCCGCCGGGGCTCAGAGCCTGACCGTCACACCCACCTGGAAGCCACGCCCCGGCAGCGGGGCGATGTACTTCAACGGCGAGTTGTGCGGGCGCGCTTCCTCGTTGAGCAGGTTGCTGCCGTTGACGAACACTTCCATGCCGGCGATGTAGCTGTTGCGCACCGGCAGTTCGCGGCTGACCTGCAGGTCGACCAGGTTGAACGCGTCCAGCGGAATTTCCTCGCTGACATTGCGGCCGAGATACTTCTGCGTGCCGTAGTAGGTACTGGACAGCTGCGCCTTCCAGCCCTGGCGTTGCCATTGCAGGTTGGCGCCGTAGCGGTTGGTCGGCATGTTCGGCAGGTACTCGCCATCATTGTGGGCGCGCAGTGCGTCCGGGTGGTCGGCCTTGTTCTTCACCAGGTCGGCAAAGGCCGAGATGTTCAACGTGCCATAGCGGCCGAGATCCAGCGCCTGTGAAGCGTCGATCTCGAAGCCCTTCACCGTGGTGTCGGTCTGCTTCCAGTACTTCAGCGGCAGGCGGTTGGCGGTCTGCAGGCCGGAGTAGCCAAGGTAGAGGTAGTTCTCGTACTTCATCCGGTAGGCGGTGGCCGACAGCTCGAAGCCACCGAGGTGGAACAGGCCGGTCAGCTCCAGGTTCTTTGCACGCTCCGGCTGCAGGTTCTGGTTGCCTTCCTCCTGGGTCATCACCGAATAGTGCGCGTTGCTGGCATACAGCTCGTTGATCTCCGGTGCGCGCTGCGAGGACGAGTAGCGCACCTTGGCGGCAAACAAGGGACCGAGCTCGACGTACGAGCCGAGGCTGTAGCTGTTGAGCCGGTAGTCGCGGTCCTGCAGTTTCGTGTTGGCGGCATTGCGCGCGGTCTTGAAGCGGCTGGGCTGCAGCGTGTGGTCGACACGCTCATGACGGACGCCGGCATCGAAGGTGGCCCAGCCGAAGTCCAGCGTCTCTTTCAGGAACACCGCATTGCTGCGGGTATCGACATCGGGCAGGTAGCGCAGCGAGCCGCTGCCGGTGACATCTCGCGACTGGCGGCTGAGGCCGAGCATGCCGCTGAGCGGGCCGACGCGCTGGTGGCTGAGCAGCAGCTCGGCCTGGACGCTTTCGAAGTCGTAGTCGTTGGCCTTGGATGCGCCGAGTCGTTCGCCCGAGGTGTTGTCCAGCTTGGAGACACGCAGTTCGGCACGCTCGAAGTAGGGCAGCGGATCGCGCAGCAGCGCTTCCAGCGCGTAGCGCTGCTGCTTGATCACCACGCCCACCGGCAGGCCATCGGCGTAGTTCGAGCCGAATGACAGGTTCTGCATGGAGAAGCCGGGCACGCCGTATTCGCTGTCCTTGGCATCGATGCTGACACCGACGTAGCCGCGGTCGAAGAACAAGGTCGAGCCGGCGGCCACCTGCGAATTGCGCGAGTAGCTGTTGCCCAACCGGTGGTGATAGTCGGGAGTCACGTCATTGTTGATCTGCTTCTGCACGTACGAGGGCGTGCCGGGCACATAGGCCGGGTTGACCGGGTTGATGTAGGTGCGGCGCTGCCAGACCGAGGTCGGGTTGTTGGTATAGAAGGAGAAGTCACCGTCGGCCCAGTCCGGGTTCTCGGTCATGAACTGGTCGATATAGGGCTGCGAGGCCTTGTTGTAGATCTGCTGGACGCGTGCCTCCTTCTGGCAGCTGTCGGCCAGCGCCGAGTTGACGCCGCCGGTGGCGGGGAACAGGCGGGTGTTGCAGACGCTGGCCTTGCTGTTGCCGGGGATGTCGTAGTGGGAAATGCGCTGGCGCGATACCTGCAGGTTGGTGGAGATGTTGCGCTGGTTGTTGAAGTTCATGCGGAAGCCCTGCGCGTCGGCGGCGTTGAAGCCCTTGCGCAGGACCAGTTCCATCGACTGGTCCTTGTCTTCCATGCTGCGCGAGATCAGGCCCGAGTCGACCTCCACGCTGCCGCCGATCGCGTTGCCGCCATAGCGCACCGTGTCGGAGGACTTGTTGACGGTGACACTGCGCACGAACAGTGGGTCGAAGGGAATGTTGATGTCACCGCTGATCGCATTCATGCCAAGGATGGACTGGCCATCCTGCAGGATCTGAACCCGGTTGCCGCTGAGACTGCGGATGACCGGGGCGCCCGCGTTCGGCCCGAACGCACTGTTCTGCACGCCGGAGACATGCTCGAGCAGGCCGCCCAGGGTGCGGTTCTGCGCCTGTGGATTGTCGACGGTGACGCGGCTGTCGATGCGCGAGGGCTTCGAGGCCTCGACCTGAAGCGTGGGAAGGGTGGGTTCGTCCGCCGCGTGGGCGGTGTGGACGGCGAACAGAATGGCGGCAGCAAGCAGATGGCGACGCATGACACGCTCCGTGAAAATAGTGTGAAATGTTATAACGTAACTCTTTGTATCGACAAGGGACGAATGGGCCTTGCCAGCCGGACTGGAGATGAGAGTGGTTCTCATATGAGAATGACCGACGTCCGCTCCTCCGCCGGTGATTCCATGCACGCCCTCACCCTTGCCGACCTGGACCACCTGGGCCGCCGCAGCGGCTTCCGCTACCGACTGCCGGAACCGCCTGCCGTTGCTGGCGAATCCTGCGTGGTCGAGGGCAGGGTGGAGCAGCGCTGCCTGCGCCCGGGCTTGACCCTGGCCCTGTCGGACGTGGTTGCGCACCAGGCCTTCGAGGCGACCTCGGAGGCGCCGCCGGCCTTCTCGGCCATCGTGATGCTGGAGGGACGCGCCGGAGCGAGGCTGTCAGGGCAGGCGCAGATCGGCATGCACCCGGGCGCGGGCGCGAGGATACTGGCCGGTGCGGCGCCGATGACCGCGATCCACCCTGCGGGGCAGCGCATGCGCAGCCTGAATGTCTCGCTGGATGCATCGGCGCCGCTGGATGAGCCGGTGATCAACGAACTGCGGTCCGCGCACCGCTCCGACGGCCGGCCGTTGCACAGCTGGCAGGTACCCGCGCATCTCGGGCACGCGGCCGACCAGTTGCTGTCGGGTGTATGGGACGGCGCGATGCATGCGCTGCTGTGCGAGGGCGTGGGCCTGCAGATGCTGGCACTGTCCCTGGGGGCGCCTGCACGCGATGCCGTAGTGGAGCTGCGCGTGTCCGCGCGCGATCGCCGCATGCTGCAGCGGGTGATCGATTGCCTGCAGGCAGCGCCGGCCGCCGATCACAGCCTGGACGATCTGGCGCGCGTGGCCTGCATGAGCCCCAGCAGCCTGCGCCTGAAGTTCCTGCAGGTGTATCGATGCTCGGTATTTGCCTGGCTGCGCGAGCATCGGTTGCAGCGGGCCTGCGAGCAGCTCCGGCAGGGCTGCAGCGTGCAGCAGGCCGCGCATTTCGCCGGCTACCGGCATGCCACCAATTTCGCGACCGCGTTCCGTGCGCGCTATGGCATCGCACCGAGCCGGTTCCGCTGACACTCGATCATCGTCGGCAGCGCGCAAATACCTGCTGCGTCCGCGCATACGTGCGCTCACGTACAAATGACAATAATTCTCATCCAGCCTTTCCTTTCCGCTGGACCTCCCATGCCTGCCTGTTTCCGCCCGTGTGCCCTGGCAACCGCCATCGGCACGACCCTGGCGCTGTTCAATGCTGCCCATGCCGCCGAACGCGCACCTGCCGCCACAGCCTCGCAACTGCCCACCGTGCAGGTCACCGCCGATTTCGACGGCAGTACCGAATCGTATCGCTCCTACACCACCGATTCCATGGGCACGGCGACCGGCCTGTCGCTGACCTCGCGGCAGACACCGCAGTCGGTCAGCGTCGTCACCCACCAGCAGATCGAGGACCGCGCGCTGCTGAGTACGGCCGATGCGCTGGCCACCGCGCCAGGCATCTCGGTCACGCGCAGCGATGCCAACCGCTATTCGTTCTCGGCGCGCGGGTTCGAGATCGACAACTACCAGTTCGATGGCGTGGTGATGCCGGTGCTGTCGCCATGGAATTTCGGTGAGAACAACCTGGACATGGTGGTGTATGACCGCATCGAGATCGTGCGTGGTGCCAACGGCCTGATGACCGGTGCCGGCAATCCTTCGGCAGCGGTGAACTACGTGCGCAAGCGACCGTTGCGCGAGTTCGCTACCAGTGCTGGCATCGGCCTCGGTAGCTGGGACGCACGGCGCGCGTGGGCGGATGTGTCCAGCCCGTTGAGCAGGGAAGGCCGCGTACGCGGTCGCTTGGTGGCAGCCAAAGCAGAGGCCGACAGCTACACCGCCGGCCTGGACAGCACCGCGAAGACGCTCTACGGCGTGGTCAGCGTGGATCTGGGCGAGGACACCGGGTTGATCGCCGGCATCTCCTACCAGGGCAATGACAACCGTGGCTTTGGCAGTGGCTTCGCGCTGTTCAACGCCGATGGCACGCGCACCGCCTTCGATCGCTCGGTATCGGCCACGGCCCCGTGGGCACGGATGCGCACCGATACCCGCAACGGCTTCTTCGATTTCAACCACCGCTTCGGTAACGACTGGCAGGCGCGGGTGTCCTACAGCCGTTCGCATACCGACATGGAGATGAAGCACCTCTATCGAGGCGGCTATCCCGATCCGGTCACCGGCGCCATGCCCAATGGCAACAGCTTCACCCGCTACGATGGACCGGTGCGGCGCGAGGCACTCACTGCCAGCCTGTCGGGCCCGTTCCAGCTGTTTGGTCGCCAGCACACGGCGTCGATCGGCTGGTCGCGGTCGCGCGACGAGATCGCGCTGGGGCAGTACCGCGCGCTGGCGCCGCTGCCTCCGTTGGCTGGCTATTTCGATTGGCATGGGCCGGGGACGCCGGAGCCGGTGTGGGCCAGCAGCAAGACCCAGGCCGATGATCTGGACAACCATCAGAGCGGCGCCTATGCAGTGGCGCGGCTGTCGCTGGCTGACCCGCTGCATGTGATTCTCGGTGCTCGCCTGAGCAACTGGGAGACGGACCAGGTCTACTTCGGCAGCAAGCGCACGTACCGCTATCGCAACGAGTTCGTGCCGTATGCCGGCTTGGTCTGGGACCTCAATGGCTACAGCAGCGTCTACGCCAGCTACACCGGCATCTTCAAGCCGCAGAACAACCGCGATGCATCCGGGCAGATCCTCGACCCGGTCAGCGGCCGCAGCTATGAGCTGGGCCTCAAGGGCAGCTGGCTGCAGGAGCGCTTGAATGCTTCAGCCGCGCTGTTCCGTACCCGGCAGGACAACCTGGCCGAAGCGACCGGCGGGCTGGTCGAGGGCAGTACGCAGGCCGCGTACCGCGCAGTGAAGGGTGCAACGGTGGATGGACTGGAACTGGAACTGGCCGGTGAGCCATTGCCGGGCTGGAGCCTGGGCACCAGCTTCACCACGTTCATCGCGCAGGACGCGCAGGGCAGGGCCATCAATACCGCCAAGCCACGCAGCCTGTTCAAGCTGTTCACTACCTGGCGCCTGCCCGGTACCTGGGACCGGCTGACCCTTGGTGGTGGCGTGGACTGGCAGAACCGCATGTACCAGACCGCCACGGCACCCGGAAACCGCCGGGTGCCGGTGGAGCAGCCCGGCTATGCGCTGGTCAACCTGATGGCGCGCTACCAGTTCAGTTCCAACCTGTCCGCGGCGGTCAACATCAACAACCTGTTCGACCGCCACTACTACTCGCAGATCGGCTTCTACAACCAGGGCTGGTACGGCGCGCCGCGAAACGTGATGTTCACCGTGAAGGTCGGCTATTAAGGCGCGACGTTGCCCTGTGTTCAGCGCTTCGGCTTGTACCCGGCACGGGTGACGGGCACGATCCGAAGCGCTGCGCCCCACAATGTCCTACGCAGAACCTTCTTCACTCGAACGGAGCATCGTATGAAGCTGTTGTCCGCTGTGTTGTTGTCCGCCCTGTCACTGCCGGCCGCGTCGGCGCTGGCGATGGAGGCCTCACCCTCACCGCTGCTGGGGCGCTGGTCGCTGGATATCACCACCTCGGCGCTGCCCGAAGCGCAGCGCCCGAAGCAGGTGGTGCTGGAGTTCAAGGACGCCGGCAGCGGCCGTTGGAGTTCGCATGTGGATATCGTCCTGCATGACGGCAAGACCATGAAGTCCGATGGCACGCTGGCCCTGGATGGCACGCCGGGCGCCTTGTCCGGCACCTATGGCGCGGACAAGGCCAACCTGAAGCTGCCGGCGCCGAACACGCTGGTGATGCAGCTGGTGGACCATGGCACGCCCGCCTCGACCCGCATCTATACCGTGGCCGATGACCGCGCGACGATGACCGAGACCAAGGCGTTCTACGGCCATGACGGTACGCCGATCCTGCAGACCAACCTGTTCAAGCGGCTGCCGTAGCGGCACTGCGCGCGCCGCGCCCGTGGGGAAGATCCGCAGGCGTTGCGTCTGCCGCTCTAGACCGCGGCCGGATCGGGCTTGCCGGTGTCGATGCCGTATCGGTCGATGGCCTCCTGCACCCGCGAGCGCTCGATGCGGCCCTCATCGGCCAGCGCTTTCAGGGCCGCCAGCACGATGAAGTGGCGATCCACTTCGAAGAACGTGCGCAGCGATTCACGCGTGTCCGAGCGGCCGAAGCCGTCGGTGCCCAATGCAGTGAAACGGCGGTCATTGATGAAGGGACGGATCTGGTCGCCGACGATCTTCATGTAGTCGGTGGCCACCACCAGCGGCCCTGCGTGGCCTTGCAGGCACTGCTGCACGTAAGGCACACGGGGTTCCGCGGCCGGATGCAGCAGGTTCCAGCGTTCCGCAGCCAGGCCATCGCGGCGCAGTTCGGTCAGGCTGGTCGCGCTCCAGACGTCGCTGGCGATGCCGAAGTCCTGTTGCAGCAACTCGGCCGCGGCCTCCACTTCGCGCAGGATCGAGCCACTGCCCATCAGCTGCACGCGTGGCTGCGAGGTCCCTCGTCCGGAGGGCGCGGGGTGCAGCAGGTACAGTCCCTTCAGGATGCCGGCCTCGGCGCCCTCGGGCAGTGCCAGATGCGGGTAGTTCTCGTTGAGTACGGTGATGTAGTAGTAGATGTCTTCCTGGTCGACGTACATGCGGCGCAGGCCGTCGTGGATGATCACCGCCAGTTCGTAGTTGAAGGTCGGGTCGTAGGACACGCAACTCGGAATCACCGACGACAGCACGTGGCTGTGGCCATCGTCGTGCTGCAGGCCTTCGCCCATCAGCGTGGTGCGGCCGGAGGTGGCGCCCAGCAGGAAACCGCGCGTGCGCGCGTCGGCCGCGGCCCATGCCAGGTCGCCGACGCGCTGCAGCCCGAACATCGAATAGAAGATGTAGAACGGAATCGTGGCCAGGCCATGGTTGCTGTAGGCGGTGCCGGCGGCGATCCACGAACAGATCGCACCGGATTCGTTGATGCCTTCCTGCAGGATCTGCCCGTCCCTGGCTTCCTTGTAGTAGCTCAACTGGCCGGCGTCCTGCGGGGTGTACAGCTGGCCGAGGTACGAATGGATGCCGATCTGGCGGAACAACCCCTCCATGCCGAAGGTGCGCGATTCATCGGGCACGATCGGAATCACCAGCCTGCCCAGTTCCGGGTCCTTCAGCAGGCTGGTGAGGATGCGCACGAAGCCCATCGTGGTGGACTGGCCGCGATCGCCGCTGCCCTGCAGCTGGCTGTTGAAGATCGACAACGGTGGCAGCGGCAGCGGATCGACCCGGGCCAGGCGCGCCGGCAGCTGTCCGCCCTGGATGCGGCGGCGCTCGGCGAAGTAGATCGCTTCGGCGCTGCCCGGTTCCGGGCGCAGGTAAGGCATCTCCTCCAGCTGGTCGTCGCTGACCGGCAGGTTGAAACGGTCGCGGAACGCACGCACCGCGTCGGCGCTCATCTTCTTCAGCTGGTGGTTGATGTTCTGGCCTTCGCCGGCTTCACCCATGCCAAAGCCCTTGACCGTCTTGGCCAGGATCACGGTGGGCCGGCCGCTGGTGTTCACTGCCTGCTGGTAGGCGGCGTACACCTTCTGCGGATCGTGGCCGCCCCGTGCGAGCGCCCAGATGTCGTCGTCGCTCATGTGCGAGACCAGGTCCAGCAGTTCGGGATAGCGGCCGAAGAAGTGCTCGCGCACATACGCGCCGTTCTGCGACTTGAAGGTCTGGTAGTCGCCGTCCACGCATTCCATCATGCGCTGGCGCAGCAGGCCGCTGTGGTCGCGGGCCAGCAGGTCGTCCCAGCCACTGCCCCAGATCAGCTTGATCACGTTCCAGCCGGCCGCGCGGAAGGTGCCTTCCAGCTCCTGGATGACCTTGCCGTTGCCGCGTACCGGACCGTCCAGGCGCTGCAGGTTGCAGTTGACCACGAACACGAGGTTGTCCAGCCGCTCGCGGCCGGCCAGCGAGATCGCCGCCAGTGATTCGGGCTGGTCCATCTCGCCGTCACCGAGGAAGGCCCACACCTTGCGACCCTGGTGTTCCTTCAGGCCGCGGTACTCGAGGTAGCGCATGTAGCGTGCCTGGTAGGCGGCGGTGAGCGGGCCCAGCCCCATCGACACGGTGGGGAACTGCCAGAACTCGGGCATCAGCCGCGGGTGCGGGTAGGAAGACAGTCCCTCGCGCCCGGCTTCACGACGGAAGTTGTCCATCCGCTGCGGATCGATGCGGCCTTCCACATAGGCACGTCCATAGATGCCCGGTGCGGAATGGCCCTGGATATAGATCATGTCGCCATCGAAGGTGTCGGTACGGCCGCGGAAGAAGTGGTCGAAGCCCACGTCGTACAGCACGGCGGCTGACTGGTAGGTGGCGATGTGCCCGCCGACGTTGGAATGCTTGCCGGCACGCAGCACCATCACCATCGCGTTCCAGCGGATCATCGCGTTCAAGCGGCGCTCGATGGCCAGGTCGCCCGGATAGGCAGGTTCGCGCTCTGGCGGAATGGTGTTGACGTAGGCGGTCCAGGCGCGGGTGTGCAGGTCGCCGTGCTGCTGGGCGTCCAGATCGCTCAGCTGGTCGATCAGGTAATGCGCGCGTGGCCGGCCACCGGCCTGCATCACCGCCTCCAGCGATTCACGCCACTCCCGCGTTTCCAGCGGGTCGGTATCGAAGGGGATGAGGGCTTGGTTCATGGCGGTCTCCAGAAGGCGCCGGCCGGCCGCCTGCCGGGGCGACAACACCGGCAGGGCGCACAGCACTGGAGCGGGGTTGCCACGGCGGGGCCGGGAGGCGGGAGGTGGCCTGGCTGGCCACCGAGGAGACAAGCGTAGGTGCGTGCCTGGATCGCGAGTAGATGGGCGCGGCTTGGGTCTGCGCCAATCCCGCGTTGCTTCGCTTTTGTAGAGTCCAGCGTTGCTCGACTGCTTGTTCCGGCCAATGATCGAAGAGCAGTCGAGCAAGGCTCGACTCTACAAGGGCGTGATTGCTCAATCGTGCTCGAAGCGCAGCGGTTCGCTGCCCATCGCCGGGTCGCTGGTGCCGGGACGTCCATCCTCGGCGCGCCCGGCCAGGCGCAGGGTGCTCTCGCCCGCGCTGACCTGCAGGTCATACCAGCCAGCGGTAGGCGTCGCGTCCCACGCCAATGAGGTTTCCGCACGCGCCGGCAGCGCCAGCGCCTGCTCGGGCATGAGCCCGGCATAGGCGCCGGCCTGCACACGCAGGTGCAGCGCGCTGTCGTCGAGATTGCGCAGCTGCAACCGCAGTTGGCCGTCCGCGCGCTCGACCGTCGCCTGCAGGGCCGGCGCCTTTGCCGCGCCCTGGAAGTGGCGGTGGAAGCCATTCGGGCCGAGCAGCCACAGGTCGTAGTGCCCCTGGGCATCCAATGGCCAGCGCTCCTGCAGCGGCATCCCCGGCACCAGCGTGTAGCGGCGCGGAATGGCCCCAAGCCGCAGGCGGTCGTAGACATGCAGTACCGCCGCCGCACCTTCACAGGACAGCCCCAGATCCACGCCCGATGCATCCAGGCGGGCGATCGACGCCTGCGGCCGATAGGGCAGGGCGCGCGCCGGGCGTATGCCGCTTTCCTGCTTCGCCGGTTCCAGTCCCTCCGGCAACGCAGGCACGGTACGTCCTGGCAGTGCCGCCGCGCGTGCCGCCACCGCGTTCACATCGGGCAGGCCGCGCACGAACGGGCGGGTATCGCGCTGAGCGAAGTCGAAGGCGTTGCTGAGGTCGCCACAGACCGCACGGCGCCACGGCGAGATGTCCGGCGCGGCCACGCCGAAGCGGCGCTCGATCAGGCGGATGACCGAGGTGTGGTCGTACACCTGTGAATCGACCCAGCCGCCGCGGCTCCACGGCGAAATCACGTACAGCGGCACGCGCGGGCCGAGCCCATACGGACGGCCGCGCAGCTCGGCGGCATCGTACTTTTCATCACCCGGTGCCGGATGACGGTGGTACTCGCCGTCGGTACTGACCGATGAGGCACCGGCCCAGCCCCCGTCCAAGGGCGAAGGCGGTGCCGGTGGCGGCATGTGGTCGAAGAAGCCGTCGTTCTCGTCGAACATCAGCAGTAGTGCCGTACGACTCCAGACCTCCGGGTCGGCGGTCAGCGCATCCAGCACGCGCGCGGTATAGGCCGCGCCCTGGGCGGGACTGGACGGGCCGGGATGCTCGCTGCCGGCGGCGTCGGCGATGATGAAACTGACCTGCGGCAGGCACCCATCAAGCACGTCCTGGCGCAGCTGCGCCAGCCCACGGGTGCTGACGCCACGCGCGCGCAGCTGTGGGTCATGCCCGGGTGCCGCGCTGTAGGCGCGACGGAATGCCTCGAAGCCGGCCAGCGGGTTGTCGGTGAAGTTGTCGGCCATGTCCTGGTAGATCTGCCAGGACACGCCCGCCTGCTGCAGGCGTTCGACATGGCTGGTCCAGCGGTACGACGCCGGATGCCCGCCGTATTCGGGGAAGTTGTCGTGCGAGTTGGCGATCACCGGGCCACCGGCGCGCGCGGCGGCATCGTTGTGCCCGGTCCACAGGAACACCCGGTTCGGGTTGGTCCCGGCCTGCATCGCGCAGTGGTAGGCGTCGCAGATCGTGAAGGCATCGGCCAGCGCGAACTGGAACGGCAGGTCGCTGCGCTGGAAGTAGCCCATCGAGTGATTCTGCTTGGCCTTCGGCCATTGCCCCATGCGGCCGTGGTCCCATGCGCGCTGCGCATCGGGCCAGGTGTGCGGGGTGCCTTCCACGCGCATGTAGCCGAAGTGCGCGGCGGTATCCAGCGGGAACGGCGCGATTGCGCGCTTGCCGCTGGCGTCGGGTTGCAGCCACAGGCTGCGGGTGCGACCGCCGGCCTGTAGTGCAGCGGCGGGGGCGACGAAGCGGTCGCCGAAGCCACGCACGCCCGGCAGCGTGCCGAAGTAGTGGTCGAACGAGCGGTTTTCCTGCATCAACACCACGATGTGATGCAGGTCTTCTAGGCTGCGCGTCTGCGTGGCAGGGGCGATCGCTGCGGCCCGGGCGATGCTGGGCAGCAGCGGGGAAAGGCCGGCGGCAACGCCGGCCTGCAACAACCGGCGTCGGCCGATATCGGTCACGGGCTCACTCACAGGTCCACACGGAAGGAGATGCCGACGGTGCGCGGGGCGCCGATGAAGGCGTTGTCGCGACCGTCCACCCCTGCAAGATACCGCTTGTCGGCCAGATTGCTCACCACCAGGTTGGCACCCATGCCCTTCAGGCGCGGGGACAGGCCCTGCAGGTCGAAGCCGATGTTGGCGTTGAACACGGTGGCCGACGGCAGCTTGTTGACGTTGGCGGCGTCCAGGTAGCGGGTGCCCAGGTAGCGCCCGGACAGGCCGAAGTTCCAGTTCGCCCCCTGCCAGTCGGCCGACAACACCAGGGTGTTCTCCGGCTGGCCGATCACCTTGGCGCCGTCGACGATACCCAGCTGGGTATCGCGTGCGCCGTTGCCGCTGCCCAGGTACTTGGAGCGGTTGTAGGTGTAGGCCGCATTGATCCGCCAGCCGTTGTCCCAGCCGTAGCCGAAGGCGGCTTCCAGGCCGTTGCTTTCCACGCCGCCGAAATTCTCGTAGACGCCGTCGGTCTCGCCCAGGTAGTCGATGCCGCTGACGAAGCCGGCCGGCAGGTAGACGATGCGGTTGTCGAACTTGATGTTGTACAGGGTGACCGAGGCGGTCAGTGGCCAGCGGCTGATGCGCATGCCCACTTCGATGTTGTCGGCGGTTTCCGGCTCGACGTTGCGGAAGCGCTGCGGATCGGTCTCGCCCAGCACGCCAGAGGGAATGGCGGCGAAGTTCTGCGAGAAGCCGGCGAACAGCTCCATGCCTTCCACGCCCGGCGCCCAGGTGAAGCCGGTCGACAGCAGCGGGTCGGACTTGGAGTCGGAGGTCACATGCTCGGCGGCACCGATCACGCGACGGCGTGACTGGTCGACGAAGAACTGCTTTACGCCCAGGCGCGCACTGAACGGGCCGAAGCGCGCGACGTCCTCGACGTAGTACATCTGCTCGTCAACCGAGTACTTGTCCTCGAACTGTACCCAGTACGGCTGGTGGTCGAAGGCGATGCTCTGGCCGACATTGAGCAGGCGATGCCAGTCGCGGCGCGCCGAGCGGTCCAGCTTCTCCACCCACAGGCCACCACGGATCGTGTTGTCGACCGCGCCGAAGCTCTGCCGCCATTCAACGTCGGCGGTCATGCCCATGCGATCGTTGTCGTAGTGGGTGTGGCGGTAGGACTGTGCGCCCAGTACATTGCCGGCGTAGCAGTTCGGGTCGTACTCGGCGGTGAAGCCCAGTCGCGGGGTGCAGCTGGCCAGGCGCTGGGCGGCGCTGCCATCGGGATTGACGAAGAAGATCTGGCCGCGATTGCTGCCGCCGTAGACCGTCTTGCCGCCGATGTATTCCGACTCCGGGCGACCGGCGCCATCATCGCTGACCTGCGCCAGGTACGGCGGCAGCCAGTCGCCGCGCCCTTCCATGCGGTGCCCGTAGGCCGCCACCGAGGCCTTGAAGCCGTTGCCGCCATCGAAGGCGGCGCGCAGGTAGCCAAAGGTGTTTTCGCGCAGCGCACGCGAACCGGAGCGGTAGTTCTGGTCCAGGTACGGAATGCCGGTGAGCGTGCCCACCAGATTGTCACGGTCCGGGTTGGTGGCGAAGCCGGCGGGCGAGACACTGGTGTACTCAGGCTCGTCGGCATCGTTGTAGGACAGGTAGCCGGTCAGCGTCCAGCGGTCCAGCTCGGTGATGAACTTGCCGGCGATATGGTCGTTGCTGGCGTGGCCGGTGCCATCGATCCAATCGTGCACCTTTGACGAGGAAGCGCTGACCCAGGCGCGGGTGTGGCCGCCGAGCAGGCCGGTGTCATAGCGCACGTAGTACTTGCGTGCGTCGTTGTCACCGGCGCCGATCACGAAGCGCAGGCGGCTGTCCTGCAGCGGGTCGCTGGTGAGGAAGTTCAGCGTACCGCCCAGCGCCTCGTTCGAGCGCGAGGAGATGTCGGCGGTGCCCTGGCTGACTTCCACCGTTTCCAGATCGAGGGTGTCGATGTAGCGGTTGGCCAGCGAACCGCCACCGTAGCCCGAGCCACCATTGGGCAGGCCGTCGATGGTGGTGCCGATCTGCTGGGTGTCGCGGTTGGTGACGAAGCCACGCATGCTGATCTGCGTACCCCACACCGACGAGCCGGTGGCGTCGGCCTCGCTGACCACCACGCCCGGCACTTCATTGAGCGCGTCGTTGACACTGCTCATCACCGTCTGCCGGTTCAGCGTCTCCGCGCGTACCGAGGTCTTGGCGTAGCTGGTGGCCTGGCCGATCACCTGCACCTGGTCCAGCGTACGGGCGTCGTTGCTGCGCGCTTCGGCCGTCTCGCCCTGCGGTGCTTCGGCCAGGGCGTCCAGTGCGGGGGCGATCAGCAGGGCAAGCAGCGAAATACGGGGAAAGCGCGCAATCGTTCGCATCGAAACCGGACCTGCAAGGGAGGGAAGCCCCGGAGTGTCGGCAGCGCCAATGACATCGGCATGACGTGGCCACGCAACTACGATGGCACTGTGGGGCCGGTCACGGCCTTCGGGTATGCTCGGCGCTTCAATGGAGCTGAGGTGCTGGCGATGCGGAAGCGGTCGAAGATCTGGCTGGGAGGCGCAGCACTGGTGCTGCTGGCAGGTTGCAACCGGGCGCCTTCAGGCGAACAGGCGGGCGCACAGCCTCCGCCGCCCACCGCCGGTGAGAACGCCGCACCCGAGGCAGCGCCGCCGGCGTCCTCCACTGCGGCCGATGGCGCCGCACTCACCGACCGCGATGGCAAGCCGGTGCCGCTGGTGCCGTTCGACACCGGCAGCGTGCAGCTGAGCACTGCCGCGCTGGGCGAACTGCCGTTCTTCAGCCTGCCGCAAGGCTATGCGCCGCAGAACGCACCGCACCCGCGCGCGTGGGCACGATTTCCGTTCCGCATGGGCGAGGGCGTGCATTGGGTGGAAGGCCTAAGCTGGTCGGCCCGCATCGTGGCCGACAGTGAAGCGGTACCCGACAAGACGTTCTCTGCACTGGAAGTGCAGCGCAACTTCGACGGTGTGATCACGGCCGCCGGTGGCCGCAAGGTGTTTGAAGGCACACTGCTGCGCGATATCTACTATGGCCCGCAGCTGGAAGGCGAGATCGGCGGTGGCTTCATCGACGCGGTGAACGGCGAACAGGACGCGCCCACCACGGTCTACGTGCTGCGCCAGGCCAACCGCACCGTCTGGCTGCAGCTGGCGGTGGACAGCAACGGCGCAGGCCTGGTGGTGGTGGATGAAGTGCCGTTCAAGGCCTCTGCGCAGTGGTCGGACAGTTTCCCGCACCTGTCCCTGCCGGCCGGCTATGGCGACCGCAACAAGGCCCAGCAACGTGATTTCGATGCGTTCCCGTTCTGGACCGGCGATCACTTCGAGCAGGTCGAGGGTCGTACCTTCGCCGTCGATTTCGACAAGGGTGAGCGCGAGTACTCGATGCACGAAGTGCGCCGCAACCTGGAAGCGATGATGGCCCAGGTCAACGGCACCAAGGTGTTCGAGGGGCGCATCCCGCGCGAGGCGGCCGAGGGGGTGCCGAAGCCGGTGCAGTCGGCCTACAGCAATGCAGCCAGCTACAACTGGAACAACTACGACAGCGTGGTCTACCGCGTCGATCTGGCCGATGGCCGCCAGGTGTGGGTGCACGCGCGGCTGGAATACCTCAGTGCCGGCTGGGTGGTGGCCGAGCGCAAGGGCTTCACCCAGACCGCGGCGCTGCTGCCGGCCGATGCGTTGAAGAAGAAGCTGGACAGCGACGGCCGGGTGGCGATCCAGGTCAACTTCGCCACCGACAAGGCGCAGATCCTGCCGGCCTCCGAACCGCAGCTGGCGCAGGTGCTGCAGCTACTGCAGGGTGATCCTGCGTTGAAGCTGTCGATTGAAGGCCACACCGACAACAGTGGCGCCGTGTCGCATAACCGCAGCCTGTCGGAGGATCGCGCACGGTCGGTGGTGGCCGCGCTGACCACCAGGGGCATCGCCGCCGATCGCCTGCAGGCGGCCGGCTTCGGTGCGGACAAGCCGGTGGCCGACAATGGCAGCGAGGACGGCAAGGCACGCAATCGCCGCGTGGAGCTGGTCAAGCGCTGAGCGGGCGCCTGCTCAGTACCGCGCGTCCTTGGGTTTCGGGTCGCGCGGCCAGTCCTTGCTCTTGTTCGCGAAGTCCGGCCGCGGCTGGTTGATGAAGTAGCTGGCGATGTCCACCGCGTCCTGGTCGGGCATCACCTGCTGCCCCAGCGGCGGCTCGCGGGTTACCGCCGGTGGCATGTTGTGCTTGACGAAGCCGGCGGCCTTGTACAGCCGCGCCATGCCAGCGCCGATGTTGAAGCTGTGCTCACCCCACAGTGGCGGGAAGGCGATGTCACCGCTGGCATCACGCCGGCCTTCGCCATTGTCGCCATGGCAGGCCGCACACTGGGCGGCGTACAGCGCCTGGCCGCGGATCGGGTCCGGGGTCAGCGTGCTGTCGATCGGCCCTTCACTGGGCGCAGCCACGCGGGCGCCCTCGGGTACCGGACTGCTCAGCCATGCCATGTAGTCGAGCATCGCGCGCATCTGCGGCGCGTCCTTCGGTAGCGGCTTGCCGTTCATCGAACGCTGCAGGCAGCCGTTGATGCGCTCGGTCAGCCCGATCACCTTGCCCGGGCGCGGCATGTAGCGCGGATAGGCACCGCCACCGGTATTGAAGTAGTGGTTGCCGAAGGGCCGCTTGCCCTCGGCCATGTGGCACGAGTTGCAGTTCAGATCGTTGCCGACATTGTCCGGCAACAGCCGTGCGGTCTCGTTGAGAAGGCGGCGTCCGAGCATCACCGACTCGGCGTTGCCGAGCGCGGCGATCTCTTCGGCGCTGGGTGGCTGGTAGTGCCCGACCACCTTGCCCTGCATATCGAGCATGTCGAACGTGTTGGCCGTGGCGGCATCCAGGTCCGGGTACAGATGGCGATAGGCGAGGGTGCCGGCACCGGCCAGCACCAGGGCGGCGATCGCACTGCCGAACAGCAGGCGGGAATGCTTGCGCGAGCGCTTCATCGTGCGGCCTCCTGCGGAACGTAGTGCACCGGCTTGTCCCGCACCACCCGCCGCATGCGCGCCACGTCGACCTCGCTGACCGCGCTGGCCTGGTTGCCCCAGCTGCTGCGGATGAAGGTCAGGATCTGTGCCAGCTGTGCGTTCGGCAGCTGCTCGAAGCCCGGCATGGTGAACGCCATGCGGTCATGCGGGGTATGTGGCGTGCGCCCACCAATCAAGGTCACCTGCACCAGCGAGCTGGGATCATCGGCGAATACGATCGAGTTGCCGGCCAGCGCCGGGTATACGCGTGGCATGCCGCGGCCATCGGCGCGGTGGCAGGCCTGGCAGTGCTCGGCATAGGCCAGCGAGCCGGCCACGCGGTAGTCGCCATTGCGCAGCGCTGCGGTGGTGGCGTCGGTACCGGCCGCCCACTGCGCGCTGCGGCCCTCGCGCGCCGGCAGCTGCTTCAGATAGCGCGCCATCGCCAGCAGGTCGGCGTCGGACAGGTACTGCGTGCTGTGTTCGACCACGTCGGCCATGCCACCGAAGGCCGCCGAGCGATCAGTGCGGCCGGTGCGCAGGAAGTCGACGATCTCACCTTCGCTCCAGCTGGCCAGGCCGGTCGACTCGTTGCGCAGGTTCTTCGCGTACCAGCCTTCCAGCACCGAGCCGGACAGGAACTGGCGGCTGCCATCGTCGGCCATCGCCTTTTCCTGGAACGCCAGGCCGCGTGGGGTGTGACAGGCACCGCAATGGGCCAGGCCTTCCACCAGTTCGGCACCGCGCTGCTGCCCGGCATCCAGCGACGGGTCCGGGTTGAAACTGCGCGGTCGTGCGAACAGCAGCTGCCACCACGCCAGCGGCCAACGCATGTTGGCCGGCCATGGAATCGTGCTGTCGGCGTTGTCCTGCCTCACCGGCTGCACCGAGCCCATGAAATAGGCGTACAGCGCCTTGATCTCGGCGTCGCTGGCGATCACGTACGAGGCATACGGCATCGCCGGATACAGCGGCTGGCCATCGTGGCGGATGCCGCGGCGTACGGCGCGTTCGAAGTCGGCGTAGTCGTAGGCGCCGATGCCAGTGTCCGGGTCGGGCGTGATGTTGGTCGAGTAGATCGTGCCCATCGGCGTCTGCATGCCGAGGCCACCGGCGAACGGCTTGCCGCCCGGCGCGGTATGGCAGGCCGCGCAGTCGGCGGCGCGCGACAGGTATTGCCCCTGCGTGATGAGGGCTGGATCGTGGATGTCGACCTGCGCCGTCTGTCGCGGCGCGAACCAGTAGGGCGTGGTGCGGGCGATACCGTAGGCGGCGGCCAGCGTGGCGGCCAGGGCAATGGCGAGCTTGAGCGAGGTGCGCATGGCGGCACTGTGGGCAATCCGGCAGTCGCGTTCATTGATCCGGATCAATGACCGGACGGAGACACCCTGTACACCAAGCTGAATCGTTCCTGCGTTGTCATCAAGCCGTCATCCGCGCGCGATAGATGGCCGCGCGACTGAGGCGTTAACGTCCCACCCTGTCTGATTTGCCCCTATCACGTGATATGAAGCGCCTGCTGCTGCTGTTGCTGGCGTGCGCCGGCCTGTGGCTGGCTGCATGCTCTTCTTCGATGAATGCCGCGTCCACCTCGCTCGCCGACAGGCTGATTGCGCCAGGTGGCGTGTCGACCCTGCTTGATCGCCCGCGCATCGCCGCGGCCATCGCCGAACTGCCCAACCGCCATGGCTTCGCACCGGGCCGCGATGGCGTGCCGATCTTCTGGCGCGTGTTCGATCCGGGTGACTACGGTGCGCGCTACCACTACCTGCCGCAGCGCCACGAGAACGGCCTGCCGCTGGATACCGGACTGAGCCTGGCCGTGCCGCGGCCGTTCCGCGCGCAGGCGCCACGCGGCACCGTGGTACTGCTGCACGGCTGGATGATGAACGGTGATTCGATGCTGCCGTGGTCGCTGCAGCTGGCCGAATCGGGCTACCGGGTGGTGACCCTCGATCTGCGCAATCACGGCCAGTCCGGCGCAGGCCCGTCCGGCTATGGCACGTATGAATCCGACGACGTCGTCGATGTGATCGGCGAACTGCGCACGCGCGGCGAGATCACTGGACCGCTGTACCTGTTTGGAGTCTCCTACGGCGCCGCCACCGCGGTGTTCACCGCCGACAAGCTGGGTGACCAGGTGGCCGGGGTGGTGGCGATGGAGTCGTTCGCCAATGCCGGCGTGGCGATCCGCAGCATGATCCCGCACCTGATGGGGTTGCAGCCGGAAGGCCTGAAGGCGAAGGCGGTGGCGTCCTACGCGCGCTGGCGCTACGGCGGCCAGGACATCAACCAGGTGATCGCTGCAGCCAGCCGCCGCATCGATGTCGATCTGGATCGCGTGGACGTGGCGCGCGCGCTGGCCGATACCCGTGCCTGCGTGCTGCTGCTGCACGGGCAGGGCGACCAGCATATTCCGGTCAGCCAGGGCCGCGAGCTGGCCCTGGCCAATCCGCGCGCGCACTACATCGAGATGCGTGGCGAGGACCACATCACCCTGCCGCTGCGGCTGGATCTGCTGGCCGGCGTGGTCGATGACTGGATGGCCCGCGACGAGCACCAGCCGAAGAGCGCGTGCCCGGCCCCGCAGCTGCCGGCGCAGGCCGAGTGGCTGGTGCACGACGACGCTGATACTTCGCCGAAGTCTCCAACGCGCGGTTGAACAAAAAAGGGACGGAGGGGATTAAGTCGTTTGCAGCCCACCCGAGGCAGATACGGCTTAATCCCCTCCGTCCCCTTTTTCTGTCAGGGCAGGCGGCGTGCCAGTGAGCGTGCGGACGCGGCCACGCCGAGCAGCAATGCGGCCACGCACAGGAAGGCGAAGCCGAGGCTGGTCATATGCGCGAGCGCTCCGATCGCGGCCGGGCCGGCGAGGATGCCGGCGTAGCCCAGCGTGGTCACCGCGGTGATGGCGATGCTCTCCGGCATCACCCGTTGCTGGCCGGCCATCGAGAACAGCGCCGGCACGATGTTGGCGCAGCCCAGCCCGACCAGTACGTAGCCGGCCAGCGCCACCGGGAACGACGGGACCAGCGTGGCCAGGCCGAAACCGGCGGCCGCAGTGATGCCACCGATGACGATCGTGCGGGTTCGCCCGAGGCGCTCGACAATGCCATCACCAAACAGCCGCATCGCGGTCATCGCCAGGGTGAACACCGCGAAGCCCGCGCCGGCCTGGTCGCGCGGCACCTGCCGCACGTCGGCCAGGAACACCGCGCTCCAGTCCAGCATCGAGCCCTCGGCAAGGAACACCACGAACGCGAGCACGCCGATGAACAGCACCACGCCATGCGGCAACGCCAGCAGGGGGCCTTCGTGCAGGATGCGCTGCGGTCGCCAGTGCGGCGCCGACAGGACTGCAACCAGCAGCAGCGCGGCAACCGACACCAGCGCGGCCAGCCACAGCGGCGTCCCCAGGATCAGCAGGCCGGTCATGCAGCCGGCACCGACGAAGCCGCCAATGCTGTAGAAGGCGTGGAAGCCGGACATCATCGCGCGCCCGGCATCGCGCTCGACGGCCACCGCCTGCATGTTCATCGCACAGTCCAGTGCCCCTACGCCGGCGCCGAACACGAACAGCGCCGCGCCCAGTGCCATGGGTGAAGGGGCCAGTACCAGCAGGGGCAGCGCGCACAACATCATCGCGCAGGTGATGACCATCACCCGACGGCAGCCCAGCCGCCCGGTCAGTGCGCCCGCCAATGGCATCGCCAGCAGCGAGCCCAGGCCCAGGCACAGCAGCACCGCGCCAAGGCTGGCATCGGACAACCCGGCCTTGGCCTTGGCGTAGGGCACCATCGGCGCCCACGCGGCGGTGGCGAATCCGGGAATGAAGAAGGCGGCACGGGTCGCGTGCTGCTGGGCAAGCGGGGATGAAGGCGTCATGCGCGATATGAAGCTCCAGAGGAACGCTCATGGAAACGTTTTCAGGCGGGATCGGCAAGTGCCATGCATGACATTGGACGACGCATACGATTGCAGTGACCCGATTGCGTCACCAGTGGTTAACGCCGCCCACGGACAGTGGCTGCACGGTCGGCATTCCGCCGGCCGCTGCCGGAGATCCGTACATGAGCACCACACCGACCATCCTCCTCGTCCATGGATTCTGGGGCGGGGCCGCACACTGGGCCAAGGTGATCCTGGAACTGCATCGCAACGGCCATGACCGCGTGCAGGCGGTGGAACTGCCACTGACCTCGCTGGCTGACGATGCGGGTCGTACCCAGAAGATGATCCGGCAGATCGACGGGCCGGTGCTGCTGGTCGGCCATTCCTATGGTGGCGCAGTGATCAGCCAGGCCGGCAACGAGGCCAACGTGAAGGGGTTGGTCTACATTGCCGCCTTCGCCCCGGATGCCGGCGAGAGCCCGGGCGGCATCACCCAGCAGCACCTGCCGGAGGCGGCGCCGAACCTCGCACCGGACAGCGATGGCTACCTGTGGCTGCGCGCGGACAAGTTCCATGAGAGTTTCTGCCAGGACCTGAGCGCCGACGAGGGCCGGGTGATGGCAGTGACCCAGAAGGCGCCGCTGGCCAGCACCTTCGGCGATGCGGTCAGTGACCCGGCGTGGAAGCACCGGCCCAGCTGGTACCAGTTGTCCCGCCATGACCGCATGATCGCGCCGGAGAACCAGAAGGCCATGGCTGGCAGGATGCAGCCCAAGCGACTGCTGGAGCTGGATGCCAGCCATGCCTCGCTGGCCTCGCAGCCGAAGGAAGTAACCGCGCTGATCCTGGAGGCCTGCGCCGCCATCGGCGGCTGATCCCGCGCCATCGCGACGCACGACAGCACATCGCACGACAGCCGGGGCGCAGGGGAGTACACTCCTGCGCCTGCGGCCACCCGGCCGAATCCCCATCCCCTCCAGCCGTCGCCAGAGGATCCCACCCGATCGTGGAGGTCCCGTCGTGCTGTCCGTACCCGTTGCCCGTATCCCGTCTTCGCTGTTGCGCCGCCGCCCGCTGCCGCAGGCGCTCGCACAGAGCCTGCTGATCGCTGCACTGGCCGGCAGCGGCAGCGCCGTCGCACAGTCCGCCGATGACGGCGACAAGGCCACGCAGTCGCCCGCCTCGCAGACCCTGCAGACCGTGCAGGTCACCGCCAACCAGCTCGGTACCATCACCGAAGGCAGCGGCGCCTACACACCGGGCACCATCGCCACCGCCACCCGGCTGGTGCTGACCCCGCGGCAGACCCCGCAGACCATCAGCGTGATCACCCGTGCAGAGATGGATGACTTTGGCCTGCACGGCATCGACGACGTGATGCGGGTGACCCCGGGCATCAGCATCGTCACCTACGACAGCGAGCGCACCGAGTACTACGCACGTGGTTTCGCGGTGCAGAACTTCCAGTACGACGGCATCCCGATGTCGCGTGACTCGGCCTATTCGGCCGGCAACACGCTCAGCGACACCGCCATCTACGACCGCATCGAAGTGCTCAAGGGTGCTACCGGCCTGTTGACCGGTATGGGCGATCCCGGCGCGACCATCAACCTGGTGCGCAAGAAGCCGGGCAGGGACTTCGCCGGCAGCGCGACGCTGGGCCTCGGTCGCTGGGATGACTACCGCGCCGAGATCGATGTGGGTGGCCCATTGACCGCCGATGGGCGCGTGCGCGGTCGGGCAGTGGGCGCCTGGCAGGACAAGCATTCCAACCTTGACCACTACCAGCGCACCAGCAAGGTCGGTTATGCAGTACTGGAAGCCGATCTGGGCGAGCGCACGCTGTTGACCGTGGGTGGCGATGCGATGGACAGCGACCCGAAGGGTTCGACCTGGGGCGGTATTCCGCTGCTGGACAGTGCCGGCAACTTCAATGACATGCCGCGCTCGTTCAACAACGGCACCCGCTGGAGTGGCTGGCGCCAGTACGTGCGTACCGGGTTTGCCACGCTGGAGCACAGCTTCGACAACGACTGGGTGGCCAAGCTGCAGCTCAACCACCAGGTCAACGGCTATGACGCCGCGCTGGCCGGTGCGGCCGGTGGCAATCCCGATCCGGTCACCGGCGAAGGCGTGTCGTTGTGGCTGGGCAAGTACGTTGGCAGGACGGTCAGCAATGCCGCCGATTTCTACCTGAGTGGTCATTTCGGCCTGTTCGGCCGCGAGCACGAGCTGGTGGTGGGCGGCAGTGCCTCACGCAAGCGCTGGACCAATACCGGTTACTCGCCGCAGCCCGGCTATCCGACCGAGGTGCCGGACTACCGCGCATGGCAGGGCGACATTCCCGAGCCGCAATGGCAGCGCAGCTACGGCAATAATGAAGTGACGCGTGAGAACGGGCTGTACGTGGTCGGCCGTTTCGACGTGGCCGATCCGTTGAAGGTGATCGTTGGCAGCCGCCTGGCCAGCTACCGCTCGCCGCAGACCCGCGAGACCGGCGTATTCGTGCCGTATGCCGGCGTGGTCTACGACCTCGGCGAGCACTATTCGGTGTACGCCAGCTACAGCACCATCTTCAAGCCACAGGGCGAGCGTGACGAGCAGGGCAAGGCGCTGGATCCGCTGGAAGGCCGCAGCTACGAGATGGGCCTGAAGGCCGAGTTCCTCGATGGCCGCTTCAACGCCAGTGCAGCGCTGTTCCAGCTTGACCAGGACAACTTCGCCCAGCCCACCGGCGGAAAGACGCCGGATGGGCAGGATGCCTATCGCGCCTTGATGGGCGTGCGGACCAAGGGCTACGAGCTGGAAATGTCGGGCCAGCTGGCCGAGGGTTGGCAGGTGCAGGGTGGGTTCTCGCACAAGATCGCGCGCCAGGCCGGTGGCAAGGTGACCACGCTGGAGCCGGAAAACCAGTTCAGCCTGCACAGCAGCTATCGCCTGCGTGGCGACTGGAAGGGGCTGACGCTGGGTGGTGGCGCGCGCTGGCAGGATTCCACCTTCGGCGAGATCACCAACCCGGCCACGCAGGCCAAGGTGGTGCATCGCACCCAGCCATACTGGTTGCTGGACGCGATGGCGCGCTATGAATTCAACGATCGCCTGTCGGCCACGCTCAACGTCAACAACCTGCTCGACAAGCGCTACTACACCATCTTCAGCTGGTACAGCACGTACACCTGGGGTGAGCCGCGCAATGTACGTCTGGCGATGACGTACAGGTTCTGACGCCAGTCGCCCCACGAAAACGCCCGCGATGCGTCATGGCATCGCGGGCGCCATGGTTACAGCGGCAGGTCGAACACCAGCACTTCGGCGTCGTTGCCGTTTTCCAGGGTCAGCTGCGCTTCGTCGCTGACCTGCAGCGCATCACCGGCTTCAAGGGTGATGCCGTTCACCTGCAACTGGCCACGGGCCACCTGCACGTAGGCGCCGCGGCCGTTGCCGAGCGCATGGTGCAGCTTCTGGCCGCCATCGAGGATGGTGGCGAAGATGCGGGCATCCTGGTGGATGCGCAGCGAACCGTCGGCGCCGTCCGGCGAGGCGATCAGGCGCAGCTGGCCGCGCTTGCTGTCCGGCGTGAAGTGGGTCTCCTCGTAGGACGGGGTGATGTTCTCCGCATCCGGGAAGATCCAGATCTGCAGGAAGTGCACGGTCTCGTCGGCCGAGTGGTTGAACTCGCTGTGGCTGACACCGCTGCCGGCGCTCATGCGCTGCACGTCGCCGTAGCGCAGCACCGAACCGGTGCCCATCGAGTCCTTGTGCTCCAGCGCGCCGCCCAGCACATAGGACACGATCTCCATGTTGCTGTGGCTGTGGGTGCCGAAGCCCTGGCCGCCGATCACCTTGTCTTCGTTGATCACCCGCAGCGGGCCGAAGCTGACGTAGCGGGGATCGTAGTAGTTGGCGAAGGAGAAGGTATGGCGCGAGGACAGCCAGCCATGCTCGGCCAGGCCACGGGTAGCGCTCTTGCGGATCTGCAGCATGATGGAATCTCCTTGTTCGATGGTTTCGATGGGGCGGGGTGGGGCGGTAGCCGCCGTGTTTCCCCGTTGGAGAGAAGTATCCGCTTGCACCCATGGTTTGAAAAACGGATAGTTTTGACAGCCATCATCGAAAAATTCGAATGCTCAAGCTCAGCCTCGATGCCCTGCAGATCCTCGATGCCATTGACCGCCGCGGCTCGTTCGCCGGCGCCGGCAAGGCCCTGCACAAGGTGCCCTCGACCATCTCCTACACCGTGGCCAAGCTGGAGGAGGATCTGGGCGTTCAGTTGTTCGACCGGGTCGGGCCGCGTGCCGAGCCGACCGAGGCCGGCCGCGCGTTGCTGGACGAGGGCCGGCACCTGCTGCGCGCGGCCCGCGAACTGGAACTGCGGGTGCGCCGGGTGGCATCGGGCTGGGAGACCGAGCTGACCCTTGCGGTGGATTCGGTTTTCCCGACCTGGCTGCTGGGCCCTGACATCGCTGCATTCCGTGAGGTCGAGGCGCCGACCCGGCTGCGGCTGATCGGCGAAGCCCTGTCCGGCACCTGGGAGGCCCTGCTCGACAGACGTGCCGACCTGCTGGTGGGCGCACCGGGCGAGGGCCCCAGTGGCGGTGGTTATGTGGTCGAGCCGCTGGGCACGGTGGCGTTCGTGTTCGCGGTCGCGCCGGATCATCCGTTGGCCAACGTGCCGGGCGTGCTCGGTCGCGAGCAGCTGGTCGAGCACTGTGCGATCGCCGTTTCCGATTCGGCGCGCCGGCTGCTGCCGCGCACGGTGGGCCTGTTGATGGGGCAGGAGATGCTGACGGTGCCGGACATGGCCAGCAAGCTGAAGCTGCAGTGCGAGGGCGTTGGCTTCGGCTTCCTGCCTGAGCCGTGCGCGCGCGCGGCGGTGGCCCGCGGCCAACTGGTGATCCGCGAGGTGGAGGAGCACAAGCCGGAAGAGACCTTCTGGCTGGCCTGGCGCACGGGTGAGGATGGCGCGGCACTGCGCTGGTGGCGAGAGCGCCTGCGCAGGCCGGAGCTGCTGTCGCAGTGGTGGCAGGCCATGGCCGGGGGGTAGGGGTTTGGCAGGGCTGCGCCCTGCACCCGCTACGGGCTGGAGCAACAGCAACAGCAGAAGCTGGTTTTCTGTGGGGAGGCGGGGTGGGTCCGGTTGCGGGGGCCGCTGCAAGTACGTC
>NZ_JAPTFX010000031.1:0-37284 GCF_030985895.1 Stenotrophomonas sp. Sm6012
GGCCGGCAACCTCAGGATCCCTGCAGCTGCCGGCCAGCGGCCGGCACTACCACAGGCGGGTCAGTGACCCGATTCGACCTTGCGCCATTCCACGGCGGCACGATCCAGCACGCCGTTGACGTAGGTGTGGCCGTGCTCGGAACCGAAGCGCTTGGCCGATTCGATGGCTTCGTTGATGACCACGCGGTACGGCACGTCCAGGCGGTAGCGCAGCTCGTAGCCGGCCAGGCGCAGCACGGCGCGCTCGATTGCGTCCACTTCTTCGATGCCACGGTCTAGGTACGGGCCGAGCGCTTCGTCGATGTCGCGGCGGTTGTCCAGCACGCCATGCACCAACGCTTCGAAATAGGCCAGATCGGCAATCTCACGGGCCTGCTCGTGGGCAAACTGGGCAATCAGCGATTGCGCGTTGCCGCCGGAGATCTGCCAGGCATACAGCGCCTGCACGGCACGACGGCGGGCGCGCGAGCGCAGCACCGGGTCGACGCCATCACGGCGGACGGGTTTACCGGAGGGCTTGCCCTGGGTGTTCTTGTTCATGGCAGTTGCTCCAGCAGGTTGACCATTTCCAATGCGGCGAGTGCGACTTCTTCGCCCTTGTTGCCGTGGCTGCCGCCGGCACGGGCCTCGGCGTCTTCAGCGCGTTCCACCGCCAGCACGCCGTTCAGCACCGGCACGCCGAAATCCAGCTGCACGCGCATCAGGCCTTCGGCGCAGCGGTCGGCCACGTGTTCGTAGTGGCGGGTATCGCCACGGATGACGCAGCCCAGGGTGAGGATGGCGGCGTGTTCATGCGCGGCGGCCAGGCGTGCGGCCACCAGCGGCAGTTCCCAGGCACCCGGCACGCGGATCACGTCGATGTTGGCTTCGCTGATGCCGTTGCCGGCCAGGCTCAGGCGGGCGCCCGCGACCAGCGCGTCGGTGATGCGGGCATTCCAGCGGCTGGCCAGGATGGCGAAGCGCGCCGACTCGGGAGTGCGAAGATCGCCTTCGTAGTGGCTCATATGCGGCTTGGGGGACTCGATAAGGGGGTGATTCTACCGTGGATGGGCCCCGGGGCGCCCGTGGGTAGTGCCGGCGACTTACAGGGCCACCGTCTCCACCACTTCCAGGCCGTACCCGGCCAGGCCGACCTGGCGGCGCGGGGTACCCAGCACGCGCAGCTTGCCCAGCCCCAGGTCGGACAGGATCTGCGCGCCGGCACCGTTGCGGCGCCACTGGCCCACATCCTTGTCCTTGCCCGGCACCACCGGCGCCGGCTGCTGGCGCAGGCGGGCCAGCAGGGCCTCGCCATCGCGCGGGGCCGACAGCACCACCATCACGCCCGCGCCTTCGGCATCGATCGCACGCAGGGCATCGGTGGCGGCCACGCCGAAATCATCACGGCGCCAGTGCAGCAGGTCGGCCAGCGGGTTTTCCACCTGCACGCGCACCAGCGTGGGGCTTTCCGCGTCCGGGGTGCCACGGACCAGGGCGAAATGCAGGTCGTGGGCGATGCGGTCGCGGTAGGTGACGAGCTTGAATGGGCCGAATTCGGTGTCGATGTCGCGCTCATCGACGCGCTCGACGGTCTTTTCGGTGGCCAGCCGGTAGGCAATCAGGTCGGCGATGGAGCCCATCTTCAGGCCGTGCTCGCGGGCGAACACTTCCAGCTCCGGGCGGCGCGCCATGCTGCCATCCGGGTTCAGGATCTCCACGAGTACGCCGGCCGGCTCCAGCCCGGCCAGCATGGCCAGGTCGACGCCCGCTTCGGTGTGGCCGGCACGGGTCAGCACGCCACCCGGCTGGGCGATCAGCGGGAAGATGTGGCCCGGCTGGTGCAGGTCGGCCGGCTTTGCATTCGGCTTCACCGCAGTGCGGATGGTGTGAGCGCGGTCGTGTGCCGAGATGCCGGTGGTGACACCCTCGGCGGCCTCGATGCTGACCGTGAAGTTGGTCTGGAACTGTGCGGTATTGGCCTGCACCATCGGCGCCAG
The DNA here is from genome assembly GCF_030985895.1 of Stenotrophomonas sp. Sm6012. Classification (NCBI taxonomy): domain Bacteria; kingdom Pseudomonadati; phylum Pseudomonadota; class Gammaproteobacteria; order Lysobacterales; family Lysobacteraceae; genus Stenotrophomonas; species Stenotrophomonas sp. Sm6012. Next base: position 1,977 of record NZ_JAPTFX010000031.1, read on the forward strand.
GCCGAGGTCGGCGGCGCGGGTGCGGGTGAGCGGCAGGCACACCAGGCCACGGCCGTGGGTGACCATGAAGTTGATGTCCGACGGCTTGACCAGCTCGGCGGCCATGATCAGGTCGCCTTCGTTCTCGCGGTCTTCGTCATCGACGATGACCACCATGCGGCCCAGGCGGATCTCTTCCAGGATTTCCGGAATCGGGGCGAAATTCATGCGGCATCTCCATGTGGGTGCTGACCGTTGGTCGGCACACCGATCAAACGCTCGACGTAACGGGCCACCAGGTCGATTTCCAGGTTCACCGCGCTGCCCACGCCCGAAGCAGAGAAGGCGGTGTTGGCCACGGTGTGCGGGATCAGGGCGACTTCAAAACCTTCATCATCCACTTCGTTGACGGTGAGGCTGACGCCGTCCACGCAGATCGAGCCCTTCTTGGCGATGTAGCGGCGCAGCGAGGCCGGCGCGGCGAAGCGCCAGCGCTGGGCGCGCGCGTCTTCGTGGATGGACAGCACCTGGCCGAGGCCATCGACGTGGCCGCTGACCAGATGGCCGCCGAGGCGGTCGGTCGGGCGCATGGCGCGCTCCAGGTTGATGACCGCGCCCTCGCCCAACTGGCCCAGCGTGGTCAGGCCCAGGGTCTCGGTGGAGGCATCGGCCTGGAAGCTGCTGGCGTCGAATGCGATGACGGTGAGGCAGACGCCGTTGATGGCGATGCTCTCGCCCATCTGCACGTTGTCGAACGGCAGATTCCCGACATTGAAGGTGAAGCGGACATCGCCGCCGATGGATTCGCGTGCGGCCAGACGGCCGACGCCTTCGATGATTCCAGTAAACAAGTAACGTTCTCCGCGAAAAGTGAGCGAAAAACGCCGCAAGGCAAACAGGCGCACGCAGGGCAAGAGCCCTGTGGCACCGTCTTCTTTCATCCGGACTATGACCGTCGGCTCCGGCATTGGACCGGATCTGCTGACCCCCGGCGTAGGCCGGGGCGCTCGCGGGCTCGTGCTTGCGCACCTACCGCCGGTGGGGAATTGCACCCCGCCCTGAAGACGTTTGTGTACCGGCGAACCGGCCTGGGTAGTGTACCAGCCGCTTTGCCGGGGTCGCGCAGGGCCGGGCCATCCCACGTTCAGCTGTGACCGGCGTCGCGTTGCTGGCCATGCCTTCGCCCCGCGGCTCGCATTCTGTAAAATTTTCATTAAAATCCGTCGCCGGACGACATGAGGTCGCCACGGGCCGCCCGCAGGGCCGGCTCGCCAATGGACTGAAATTCACAGGAATTCCCATGCGCAAGATCCTGATCGTGGCCGCTCTGCTGGCCGCCGCCCCCTTCTCGGCTTCGGCCGACGCCCTGAGCTACACCTACGTGGAAGGCGGCTGGACGCAGGTCAAGGTTGACGACAACGCACTGGACGACCCCAAGGTCGACGGCGCCTATCTGCGCGGTTCGTTCGCACTCTCCGAGCAGGTGCACGTGTTCGGCGGCTGGTCGCGTACCCGCAAGACCTACCACTACAACGACGGTTCGCTGAAGCTGGAACTGGACCAGCCGGAGCTGGGCATCGGCTACCACATGCCGTGGACCGACCGCGTCGACTTCACCGCCGACGCCGCCTGGGTGCGCCAGAACGTTGAGCTGACCGATCGCTACTACGGCTACTCCGAGCGCCTGAAGGACCACACCAACCTGGGCCGCGTCACCGTGGGCCTGCGCGGCAAGCCCTCGCCCATGACCGAAGCCTGGGTCAAGACCGGCTACATGGATGGCGGCAACAACTTCAAGGGCACCTGGGTGGGCACCCTGGGCGGCCAGATCAACTTCACCAGGACCTGGGGCCTGGTGGGCGAGATCTCCGGCTACCGTGACGTCACCCAGTATTCGGCCGGCGTGCGCGCCAGCTTCTGATCCAACGATCGCTCCTCGTCGTGCGATCGAACGGGCCCCCGCAAGGGGCCCGTTTTTTTGGCCCACGCACACCCGCGCGTGACCCCCTGCCGCCATCGAACCTGCGCGAAGATGCGCTAGGCTTGCGCGCCTCTGGAACAGGAAACACCGTCATGAAGACCCCAATCCGCACCCTGCTCGCCAGCGCCCTGCTGTGCGCCCCTGCGTTCGCCACCGCCGCACCGGCCACGCTCTCGCCCGAGCATGCCTTCGACCTGTATGCACGCGTGCTGCTGGAGGACGATGCCGCCGCCACCCGCGCGCTCAACGATGCGCTGAAGCCCGCGTTCGAGGGCAAGGATGCGGTGACCCCGACCCCGGGTGCGCTGGCCAAGGCACTGGCCGAACCCTGGCAGACCGTGCTGGCCAGCACCGGCGCCAAGGTGGACGCTGCCGCCACCGAAGCGCTGTACGCCAAGGCCCTGCGTGATTCGAAGTGCCGCGCCACCCAGAGCGTGATTGAAGACAACGAATACGTGGAAGACCAGAAGCTGGCGCGGATCAGTTTCAGCTGCCAGGTGCCCAATCTGGACAAGGTGCGCCCGCTGTTCGCCGCCAGCCTGGCCGCCGATGCCAGCCCGGCCGTGCGCAAGCAGTTCACCGATGCCTACACCCAGGCACTGCAGACGGGCGCGCGCGTGCCGGTCAGTGGCACCTTCACCCTGTACCCGGCCAAGGAAAACGGCTACTGGTACAGCGGCAATTTCGATGATCTGGTCGGCACCGTGGCCGGCGCGCTGGCGCCGTTCGAGGACTGGATGCAGGACGCGCAGGCGGCCAGCGCACCGAAGGTGACCGGCGTGCCGGGCTGCGACCTGCTGCTGCAGCAGCATCGTGCCTGCGTGGCGAAGATCGCACCGGAACAGATCAGCGGCGTGGATGCGATGGCCGAGGAACTGAAGGCCAAGGCGCAGGTGCAGTCGGCCGAGGAGATGACCCAGGAGTGCAAGGCACTGCGCCCGATCGCCGAGATGATGTGGACCGACGCGTGCGCGTGAGCCGGTAACGATGCAGGCTGGGCCATCATCCACATCATGCGTGGATGATGGCCCAGCACCGACCCAGGCCGTCCTCTACCAGAGCATTACGCGCGCAGCAGCAACCGCAGGTCCTCGCCCACCTGGCGCTGATCGACCACGCGCAGGCGGCGCTGCTGGTCCATCGCGTCGATGCCGAGGCCAGCCAGCAACGGGCGGCCACTGTCACCCAGCAACGTGGGCGCCAGGTACAGCAGCAGTTCGTCTACCCAGCCACCGCGCAGCAGCGCGCCGGCCAACGTTGCGCCCGCTTCGGTGTGCACTTCGTTGATGCCGCGCTCGGCCAGCAGCGCCAGTACCGCGCCCAGATCGAGGTGCCCATGGCGCAGCGCCACGCTGGCAAATGCGGCGTCGGCTGCGTCGGGGGGACTGACGACCGCGTTGTGCAGGTACAGCGTCGGCGCCCCACCCTCGCGCACACGACTGCATTCCAGCGACCGCAGGCGAGAGTCGAGCACGACGCGCAGCGGTGGCATCACTTCGGTATCGGCCAGGCGCACGGTCAGCATCGGGTCATCGGCCAGCACGGTGTCGGCGCCGGTGAGGATGGCGCCCGCACGCGCGCGCCAGTGCTGCACGTCTTCGCGCGCCGCCGCGCCGGTGATCCACTTCGACGTGCCGTCGGCCATCGCGGTGCGGCCGTCCAGGCTGGCGGCCAGCTTCACCCGCAGCCACGGACGGTTGCGCTCCACGCGCGACAGGAAGCCCTTGTTGAGCTCGCGGGCCTGCGTGGCCATCAAACCCTCGGCTACGTCGATGCCGGCCTCGCGCAGCAGATCGAAGCCACCACCATCGACCTTCGGGAACGGATCGCGCATCGCCGCGACCACGCGCGATACGCCAGCCTCAATCAGGGCCAGGGCGCAGGGCGGTGTACGCCCGTAGTGCGCGCAGGGTTCCAGCGTGACGTAGGCGGTGGCACCGCGCGCTTCGTTGCCCGCTTCGCGCAGCGCGAACACTTCGGCATGCGGCCCACCGGCACGCTGGTGCCAGCCCTGCCCGACCACGCGTTCGCCGTGGGCGATGACGCAGCCGACCATCGGGTTGGGGCGAGTGGTGTAGGCACCGCGCTCGGCCAGACGCAACGCGTTGGCCATGTGCAGGTGGTCAAGGACGGAGAACGGGGTGGTCATGCCGCCATGGTAACGCCGCCAGCATGGATCCATGCCATGCGGTCTCTGTGCCAACCAGGGTTGGCACCCACCAGGGCGTCAGCCCTTCTTCTTCTTGGTCAGGGCGATCACATCGCCCAGCAGCTGCAGCTGTTCGGTGCTTGAAGGCAGTTCGCGTTCCAGCTTCTCGATCTCCTCGCGGAAATCGGCCACATCCTCGAAGCTGCGGTACACCGAGGCGAAACGCACGTAACCCACATGGTCGAGCTTGCGCAGTTCGTTCATCACGAACTCGCCGACCTTGATGGAAGGCACTTCGCGTTCGCCACTGATGCGCAGCTGGTGAACCACGGCGCGCACCGCTGCTTCGATTTTCTCTTCGGGCACGGCGCGCTTCTGCAGCGCGCGGTCGAAGCCGGCGCGCACCTTGCGCTGGTCGAAGGCCTCGCGGGTGCCATCGCTTTTGACAATGGCCGGCAGCTTCAGCTCGACCGTCTCCAAGGTGCTGAAGCGTTCGTTGCAGGCCTCGCACTCACGCCGACGACGGATCGTCGCGCCGTCTTCGGAGACGCGCGAGTCGATGACCCGGGTATCGGCATGCTGGCAGAAGGGGCAATACATGGAACGCCTGGCTCGCGAGAAGACCTGCGGCCACGGTCGTGGCAGCGTCGCAAAGGTACCTGAGAAGGGGCGCAGCAGCAATCTCCGCGCTTCTTCACTCAGGCCCGCCGCCCTTTGCCAGCCATCGGAAGTGGCAGGCGAGGCTGAGCCAGGGAGCTCCCCAACCCATCGCCAACACCAGCAGAATCGGCTCCCATCCAAAGCCCGGGACCGTCATGATCGATGCGGACACAACCTGAGCGGCAGACAGCAGAAACAGCGCCATCAGCATTGGCGCGGCCGCTTTCAATCCGTCCGGTCCACGCGTCTGCCATGTATTTGCCAGCCAGACAACAAGAATGCACGCTGCCACGGACAGCACACCCCAAGCCGCACCCCATGCGAGAAACGCTCCCTTGCCGCTGCCATGTGCCCATCCCCACAGCAGCACCAGCAGGCCCGCCAGGCCAGCCAATGCGCAGGGAATGGAGAAAAACAGGCTATGAAGAAGCAGATAGAGGCCGTGTCGACGGCGTACGGTGCGCATTGAGGTGTCCATGCAGGAAACCTAGGCCGGCTTTCCCCAGCAAACCATGCAATTTCTTTGAAACCGCGGGTCGTGCCGTCCCAGCGGCAATGACGACATGTGCCCCGAAGGCTTTACTCCTCCTGCCTTGAAAGCCACCGCATATGCCAGCTCAAACTGGCCCATGGAGCGCAGATAGTCATCAGGAAGGGGGTATACAGCAGAGCTGCTGGCTCCCACCCAATGGCCGTGAACAGCATCGCCACCGCCGCAGTGGCCTGGAACGCAGAAACGATGGGCAGCGCCGCCAGGCAGCCCGCATGCGAATGTAGCCCTTCCATACCCGCAGTCCGCCAGCTGTCGCCCAGCACTACAGCTGCATAGGCGCTCCAGACCGACATCACCACCCAGTTGGCGGCAGCCATCAGGAACGCTTCGGATGGCTGCGGCCTGGCGAGCCACACCATGAAGAGCGCGCATGTGGCCAGCACGCCAACCAACGCGCACGGAATGGAAAACAGCAACAGATGCCACCGCAACCTGACGTGCGTAAGGCGACCCAGCGGATTCATGCGGTATCCCAACCGTGAAGACCGCTGGGAGCTTAGGCAGGGCGCGCGCCCACTACCATGCAACTTGTCTTAAAAATCAGCGCACGGATAACCGGCTCACGTCCCCCAGCGCAACCACGCCAGGTGTGCGGCCGGCAACAGGAACGGCGGTCCCAGGCCCAGGTAGCTCAGCAGCGCGAACTCGCCGTCCTTGAACACCAGATGCAGCGTGACGGCGACCACAGCCAGCGCGGCCAGGACGCCCAGCAGCAAGCCCACCCACGCCGCCGGCGACGATTGCCGCAGTCCATCACGGCCGCGCCGCAGGCATACACCGCTCAGCCACAGCCATGACAGCAGGCCGATGATCCCACCCAGCGACCACAGCAGCAGCAACGTGGGTTCGTTGCCAGACAGGTACTTGCCGTCCATCGCGACCATCAGCCCCAGCACCGCGACGGTTCCGCCGGCAGCAAGTGCAGGCAGGCCAAGCACGAGACCGCCCACCGCAACCATCCGTTTGTGCAGATGCTCATCCATGCATCCGGTCTCCTTCCATGGGCCGCGTCATGGGCGGCGTTTGAGCCACAGCAGCATCGCGGCCGGTACCAGCAGTGGCGGGCCGAACAGCAACAGGCCAAAGCCCTCCGCGCGTTCGGTCAACCCGACCACCACGCCCAGTACAGCGATGGACAGGGCAACCAGCGCACCCAGCAGCAGACCCCACCACCCGATGCGGCTCACGGCCCGCAGGCCCGGCCGGCCGTGCAGCAGAAAATCGACGCTGATACGGAGCCAGACAACGATGCCTACCGTGCCGACAGCGCCCAGCAGCACCATCAGCAACCGGCTCAGCAGCCGGTTTTCCTGCGTCAGGCCGCCGTACACGCCCACCAGGGCGACAATGCCGCCCAGCAGCGCTCCCGGCAGGCCGAACACCACCGCAAGAGCGGCATACAGGTACTTGAGGCGGCGCTCGTCCATGCGCGGGTGCTCCGATGCCGGGGTCAGAGCCCTTCCTTGCGGGAAGGGTTCCGACCCCTGCTTCGATACGGGCTTCGGGGTTGGATCCCTTTCCGTCAGGAAAGGGCGCTGACCCCTTCTCCGGTCAGCCGTAGACCGGATACTTGCGGCACTGCGCGCTGACCGCGTCGCGCACGCGGGCGATGACCGCTTCATCGGCCGGTGCATCGAGCACGTCGGCGATCCAGTTGGCCAGGTCCACGCAGTCCTGCTCGACGTAACCGCGGGTGGTCACCGCCGGGGTGCCCAGGCGCAAGCCCGAGGTCACGAACGGCGAACGCGGGTCGTTCGGCACCGAGTTCTTGTTGACGGTGATGTGGGCCTTGCCCAGTGCGGCTTCCGCATCCTTGCCGGACACGTCCTTGCCGATCATGTCGACCAGCATCAGGTGGTTCTGGGTGCCGCCGGAGACGATCTTGTAGCCGCGCGCGATCAGCGTGGTCGCCATCGCCTGGGCGTTCTTCACCACCTGCTGCTGGTAGGCCTTGAAGCCCGGCTCCAGCGCTTCCTTGAAGGCCACGGCCTTGCCGGCGATGACGTGCATCAGCGGACCGCCCTGGATGCCCGGGAACACGATCGACTGCAGCTTCTTGACCAGGTCTTCGTCGGCGCCCTTGGCCACGATGATGCCGCCGCGCGGGCCGCGCAGGGTCTTGTGGGTGGTCGAGGTGACCACGTGGGCGTGTTCCAGCGGGCTCGGGTAGACGCCAGCGGCGACCAGGCCGGCCACGTGGGCCATGTCGACGAACAGGTAGGCACCGACCTTGTCGGCGATGGCGCGGAAGCGCGCCCAGTCGATCACCTGCGAGTAGGCCGAGAAGCCGGCCACGACCATCTTCGGCTTGTGCTCCAGCGCCAGGCGCTCGACTTCGTCGTAATCGATCAGGCCCTGATCGTTCACGCCGTACTGCACGGCGTTGAACAGCTTGCCGGAAGCATTCACCTTGGCGCCGTGGGTGAGGTGGCCGCCGTGGGCCAGGCTCATGCCGAGGATGGTGTCACCCGGCTGCAGCAGGGCGAAGTACACGGCCTGGTTGGCCTGCGAGCCGCTGTGCGGCTGCACGTTGGCGTAGTCCGCGCCGAACAGCTGCTTGAGGCGGTCGATGGCCAGCTGCTCGGCGATGTCCACGTATTCGCAGCCACCGTAGTAGCGCTTGCCCGGGTAGCCTTCGGCGTACTTGTTGGTCAGCTGGCTGCCCTGGGCTTCCATCACCGCCGGGCTGGTGTAGTTCTCGCTGGCGATCAGCTCGACGTGGTCTTCCTGGCGCTGGGTCTCAGCGGCAATGGCCTTGGCCAGTTCGGGATCGTAGGATTCGATGCGGACGTCACGCGGGAACATCGGGTACTCCAGCAGGCAGGGAAAGGGGGTACGACTCAGCCCTCGATTGTAGCCCCGCACCGGCCTGCTGGGGCCGAAACGGACGGGGCCGGCATCCCCGAAGGAATCCGGCCCCGTATGGTTTCGCCTGCCGTATCAGCCACGCCACGCCATGCGTGGACCAGACCGCCGGCTCAGCGCCCGCTGAGCACGTACTGGGCGATCACGCCGGTGGCGATGGCCACCAGCAGCATGTTGCCGCGGTCATCGCGGATCCAGTGGTGGCCATAGGGCGGGCGGCGCAGGTGGTAGCGCGGGTAGTCGTTCACCACGTAGACCGGGCCGGAGTAGTAGTTGCGATAGGGCGAACCGACGCGCCAGCCGTAGCTGCCATAGCGCGGCGGCGGTGCCGGCCGATAGACCACCCGCGGCGGTGCCGGGCGGTAGTAGCGGTCGTGGTCGCGGTGCCAGTCGCGGCGGTCACGCTCCCAGTCACGCCGGGCCTCGCGGCGGTCGCGTTCCCAGTCACGGCGGTCCTGGCGCCACTCGCGGCGGTCTTCGCGCCACTCACGGCGGTCGCGGTGGTCGTTGTCGGCGAAGGCCGGGGCGACGGCACCCAACGCCAGCACAGAGGCCACGGCGCCGGCCATTACTCGATTGATGCGCATGTCAGACCTCTGCTTGAGTGGGTGGTGGTGAGCCCATATTGCGCATTTGATCTGAACCGTTTCCAGCTGGAAACGCTTCCCGTTTCAGGACTGTGACCGGGTATTCAGGCGATAGCCAGCCCGGCGCCCCCTGCCCGGCGCGGCCCGGAAGCGGTTCCGGCTATAATTGGCAGTACACCTTTTCAGTCTGTGCCCGCTGCCGCAACGGGATGTTCCCGTGACGGACCGGGCGCAGGGCCGCGCCTACGGAGACCTCATGTCCTCGCAATACATCTACACCATGAACCGCGTGTCCAAGGTGGTCCCGCCCAAGCGGCAGATCATCAAGGACATCTCGCTGTCCTTCTTCCCGGGCGCGAAGATCGGCCTGCTGGGCCTGAACGGCGCCGGCAAGTCCACCGTGCTGAAGATCATGGCCGGCGTGGACACCGATTTCGAGGGCGAGGCCCGCCCGCAGCCGGGCATCAAGGTCGGCTACCTGGCGCAGGAACCGGAACTGGACCCGACCAAGACCGTGCGTGAAGCGGTCGAGGAAGGTGTGGGCGAAGTGCTGCAGGCCCAGGCCGCGCTGGACGCGGTGTACCTGGCCTATGCCGAGGAAGGCGCCGACTTCGACGCGCTGGCTAAGGAACAGGAGCGCCTGGAGGCGATCCTGGCCGCCGGCGACGCGCACACCCTGGAAAACCAGCTGGACGTGGCCGCCGATGCGCTGCGCCTGCCGCCGTGGGATGCCGTGGTCGGCAAGCTGTCCGGTGGTGAGAAGCGCCGCGTGGCGCTGTGCCGCCTGCTGCTGCAGAAGCCGGACATGCTGCTGCTCGACGAACCGACCAACCACCTCGACGCCGAGTCGGTGGAGTGGCTGGAACAGTTCCTGGCGCGCTACACCGGCACCGTCGTGGCGGTCACCCATGATCGCTACTTCCTGGACAACGCCGCCGAGTGGATCCTGGAACTGGACCGCGGCCGCGGCATTCCGTGGAAGGGCAACTACACCGACTGGCTGACCCAGAAGGACGAGCGCCTGAAGCAGGAAGACAACCAGGAAAAGGCTCGCCAGAAGGCGATCCAGAAGGAACTGGAGTGGTCGCGCCAGAACGCCAAGGGCGGCCGCACCAAGGGCAAGGCCCGTCTGGCCCGCCTGGAAGAGCTGCAGTCGGTCGATTACCAGAAGCGCAACGAGACCAATGAAATCTTTATCCCGCCGGGCGAGCGCCTGGGCAATGCGGTGATGGAGTTCAAGAATGTCTCCAAGAAGTTCGGCGACCGCCTGCTGTTCGACAACCTGAGCTTCCTGGTGCCGGCCGGCGCCATCGTCGGCATCATCGGCCCCAACGGTGCCGGTAAGTCGACCCTGTTCAAGATGATCACCGGCCAGGAAAAGCCGGATACCGGCGAGATCGTGGTCGGCCCGACCGTGAAGCTGTCCTACGTGGACCAGAGCCGCGACGCGCTGGAAGGCAACCACAACGTCTTCCAGGAAATCGCGGGGGGCCTGGACATCCTCAACATCAACGGCATCGAGATCCAGTCGCGCGCCTACATCGGCCGCTTCAACTTCAAGGGCCAGGACCAGCAGAAGATGGTCGGTTCGCTGTCCGGTGGTGAGCGTGGCCGCCTGCACATGGCCAAGACCCTGCTGCAGGGTGGCAACGTGCTGCTGCTCGACGAACCGTCCAACGACCTGGACATCGAAACCCTGCGCGCGCTGGAAGATGCGCTGCTGGAGTTCCCGGGCAACACCTTCGTCATTTCGCATGACCGCTGGTTCCTGGATCGCATCGCGACCCACATCCTGGCGTTCGAAGGTGACTCGCACGTGGAGTTCTTCCAGGGCAACTACCGCGAGTACGAAGAAGACAAGCGCCGCCGCATGGGCGACGACGCTGCGCCGAAGCGCCTGCGCTTCAAGGCGCTGAAGTAAGGCAACAGGAAAGGCCGCGCTCGCGCGGCCTTTCTTCTTCTGTGGGTCGCCCGCTTGCTGGCGACACCTTTGCGAGATTTCCCCATGCCCCTGTTCGAACGCCTGTTCCAGCTGCAGCAGCACGGCACCACCGTGCGCACCGAGCTGCTGGCCGGTGTCACCACCTTCCTGACGATGTCCTACATCGTCTTCGTGAACCCCGAGATCCTCGGCACCACCGGCATGGATGCCGGTGCAGTGTTCGTGGCCACCTGCCTGGCCGCGGCGCTGGGTTCGGCGGTGATGGCACTGGCCGCCAACTTCCCGGTTGGCATGGCGCCGGGCATGGGCCTGAACGCGTTCTTTGCCTTCACCGTGGTCGGCGCCGCTGGCCTGCCGTGGCAGCAGGCGCTGGGTGCGGTGTTCATTTCCGGCCTGGTGTTCCTGGTGCTGTCGCTGACCGGCGTGCGCGCATGGCTGGTGTCGGGCATTCCGGCATCGCTGCGTTCGGCCATCGTGGCCGGCATCGGCCTGTTCCTGGCGATCATCGCGCTGCAGAAATCCGGCGTGATCGTCGGCAATGAAGACACGCTGGTGGCGCTGGGCCCGTTGAACACGGCGCCGCCGCTGCTGGCACTGGCCGGCTTCCTGCTGATCGCGGTGCTGGAAGCACGCCGCATCCGTGGCGCGATCCTGATCGGCATCCTGGCGGTGACAGCTGCAGGCTGGGCCCTGGGTGATGTGCAGTACCAGGGCCTGGTGTCGTTGCCGCCGAGCCTGGCCCCGACCTTCCTGCAGCTGGACCTGCCTGGCCTGCTGCACCACGACGGCGGCGCGCCGATCGCGGTGCTGCTGCAGGTGGTGCTGGTGTTCGTGCTGGTGGAAGTGTTCGATGCCACCGGCACGTTGTATGGCGTGGTCGGCCGCGCCGGCCTGCTGAAGCTGCCGGGCGCACAGAAGCGTTTCGGTCGTGCACTGCTGGCCGACAGCACGGCGATCGTCGCCGGTTCGATGCTCGGCACCAGCAGCACCACCGCCTTCGCCGAAAGCGCCTCGGGCGTGCAGGTGGGCGGCCGCACCGGCCTGACCGCGCTGGTGGTGTCGGCGTTGTTCCTGGCCGCGCTGCTGTTCTCGCCGCTGGCGGCGATGGTGCCCAGCTATGCCACTGCGCCGGCGCTGCTGTTCGTGGCCGGATTGATGCTGCGCGAACTGGTGGAAGTGGACTGGAGCGACCTGACCGAATCGGTGCCGGCCGCGCTGTGTGCGCTGGCGATGCCGTTCACCTATTCGATTGCCAACGGCCTGGCGTTCGGCTTCATCGCCTACGCCGCGCTGAAGGCGGGCACCGGCCGCTGGCGCGAAGTGCACCCGGCGGTGTGGCTGGTGGCAGTGCTGTTCACCCTGCGCTACGCGCTGGAGTAAGCGGCGCCGGCATGCACCCGGCCCTGCAGTGCGCGCGGCTCACCAGCGCGGCTGCAGCCTGCCGTCGGCGTTGAAGCGCCAGCGCCCTTCGGCCCAGCCCAGCCCGAACAGGCTGAGCATCTGCGAGTAGTACGCCGGGGCATCGGCGCGCTGCTGCTCGGCGCTGGGCAGGCTGGCCTGCAGTGCACGGGCGCGCTCGTTTTCTCCCTGGGCCAGCAGATACGGCAGCAACGCCGCGCGGAAGCCGTAGTTGCCTTCGCCCTGCCCCTGCCCGCTGCGGGTGTCGATCTTTTCCCACATGGCGGCGCCACTACGCAGCCGCTGCAGCGGGCCGGACAACGCAGCCAACTGCGGCCGGAACAGCGGATCGCGCGGCGCGGTCATGCCCGCCCAGGCGTAGCAGCGGATCGCATCGTAGCTGCCGACCGCCCCCTTCACCGGGTCGGCCACGAAACCGCCGGCCTGCCAGGCCGCCCAGTCCGGCGCGAACCCGTGCGGGCTGCTCTGCTGCAGCATCCGCAGCGTGTTTGCCGCCAGTGCCGGCCACGGCCCCTTGCGGTCAACCGATGCAAACCGTCGCAGCAGCGGCAACGGCAGATAGCTGGGGTTGATCCGGGTCGCATCGCCTTCGACGAAGCCCTGCGGGCCGGGCAGCAGCATCGGCCCCAGCCCCGGCAACTGCACGATCTCGCGCGCGCGCACCTGCTGCAGCATGCCTTCGGCGATGGCCTGCAACGCCGGACGCCGCCAAAGGCGCGCACCTTCCAGCAGCGCGTAGGCCAGCCACAGATCCGAGTCAGAGGCGGGGTTGCTGTCCAGTACCTGCCAGCCCCCCTTGGCATCCCGTCCCCACAGCCAGGCCGGCAGGTGCTGGCGCATGTCACCGCCGGCCAGGTTGTCCTGCGTCCAGGCCAGGATGCGATCGAACAGGGCCTGGTCATTGGCCACCAGCGCAAAGAACAGTGCATACGACTGCCCTTCGGAGGTGCTGCGCTGATCGTCCTGGCTGCGATCGATCATGCGCCCGTCGCGGCTCACGCTGCTGTCGAGCAGCACCTGCCACGCAGGCCAGCGCGATGCCGATGGCGCCGGTTGCGCCTGCGCGGCACCCCAGCCGAGCAACGGCACGGCCACGGCCGCCTGCAGCAGGCGCCGGCGGTGCAGGTCAGCGGAATTCGCCATAGGGCACCAATGGAGAGACCGGCAACGGCAGGTTGCCCTGCCAGGGTTTGAAGGTATAGCGCAGGTAGAGCTGGAACGAGTTCGGCGAGAAGTCGCGGCTGCGCTGCAGGGTACCGGCGGCGCCCAGCACGAAGTGGTCACCCAGCCGGCGCTCCACCGCACCGTACAGGCGGTAGCCGGTGCCGGTGCTCTTGCTGTCGCCGGTGTACAGGCCAGCCTGGTCCAGTGTCAGCGGGCCGTACTGCGGTTCCAGCTGCGCGATCACGCGTTCGATCAGCGCCTGGTCCGGGTAACGGCTGATAGAGGACGTGCGCGCGCTGGACACGCTGACCGATCCATCCAGGCGTACCGACCAGTTGTCGTTGCGCCAGGCGAAGCTCACCGGCAGGCTCAGCGATGCGTAGCGCTGCGGGCTGTAATAGCCACCCTGGCCCAGCGAGTAACCGCCCAGATCCTTCTGGTAACGCCAGTACATCGCGGTGGTACCGACATCCAGGCGCATGTCGGTGCGCTGGATCAGCTTGTGGTACCAGCCAACCATCGCACGGGCGCGCGTGTTGTCCACCACGTTCTCGCCGGTCAGGCGATGCCAGCTCCAGTTCGACCAGACGCCATTGCGGCCGCCCTGGTCGTAGCCCAGGCTGAAGGTCAGGCCATTGGCGGTGACACCGCCCCAGCGGATGCCGCTGCGCGGATCGTATGCACCGGCCTGCGACAGCAGCGAATTGGTCATCGGCCGCCGCGATACGGTGGCTCCCCAGCCGAAACGGCCCAGGTCTCCATTGACGGTAAGGCCGCCGAGCCAGTTGCCGACCGCATAGTTGGACGGCGTATGGCCGATATCGAAATTCCAGCGATCGTCCAGCGTGCGCCAACCGACCGCGAAGCCAGCACCGGACGTGCGTTGCTGATGCACGAACCGGGTGCAGCCCGGTGCACGCAGGCGCGTGCCGTCGGCCTGGACCAGGTCCAGATCGCAGCTGCCGAAGTCTTCGTCGTAGGCGCCGTTGGCATCGGTCTGGAAGCGCCCGGCATCGAACTGCACCTGCTCGATGCGCGCCCAGCCCAGCCCACCCGCGAACGGCGCGTCGAGGTGCGCGATGCGGGTATCACGCGACAGCCGCGAGATGCCCGGCGTGCCATCGCTGCGGCGACCCGTATCCTGCATCACGGTCAGGGTGGGATTCTCCTGCTGGTACAGGGTTTCGACATCACTGCGCAGGCTGCGACGCAGCCAGTCGTCGCCTGCGGTCTCACGGCTGGCCAGGGTCAGCGCGCGGTTGTCGCGCGGTGCTGCCTGTGCCGGTGCCAGCAGCCCATTGTCAGCCATCGCCTGCGCGTACATGTCCAGCGCCTGCTGCGGATCGTCACGGCGAACCAGCCGTGCCGCGTCGCGCCAGGACTGTGCATCGGGCGCGGTCCTGCGTGCCAGCAGCGCACGCAGGATCGCGAGCGCCTTCGCGTCCTCGCGCAGATCGGTCCAGATGGTGGCGAGCTGGCGCTGCTGCCCCGTCGCCTCATCGGCAACCTGGGGCGGTGCATCCTGCATCTGGCGGCGTGCGCTGGCCAGGTCGCCGCTGCCGATCCAGGCCTGGATCCGGCCCAGCTGCGCATCGACGTTGTCCGGCTGTGCGGCCAGCACGCGCTGGTAATAGTGCAGTGCCTGCGCGTGATCACCGCGCAGGCGGGCCCACTCGGCCAGCAGCATGTCGTTGTCGGTGCTGGGCGGTTGCTGCAGCAACAGGGCGATGGCCTCGGCCTCCCTGCCCTGCGCGCGCAGCTCCCACAGATGGTCGGTCAGCTGCTGACGGTGCAGGCGTGCCGACAGCGCACGGATGTCATCGTCCCACTGCGCCTGGGGCAATGCATCGAGCACGGCCAGTGCCTGCGGCAGGCGATCGGACCCGGACAGGTACAGCGCCTGCGCATAGCGCGCCTCTGCACTGCCGTTGCGCCGCGCCATGTCGGCCACCACGGCGTCGGCATCCTGTTCCCGGCCTGCCGCACGCAGCTCGTTGCCGAGGCCATAGGCCAGCCAGGCATCATCAGGCAGTTCCGCGCGCAGCTGCGTTCCCAGTTCGATGGCCGTGGCGGCGTCTCCGGCGGCCAGCGCCTGCTCGCGGCGCTCGCGCAGCCGCATGATCTGCAGCTGGCGCAGGTCTTCGGCATACAGCTTGCGCTGTGCGGCGGGCAGCGCGTTGATGAAGGCCTCCAGCCGCTGCGGATCGGTGCGACCATACAGCTGCACGAGCTTGCGCACCACGTTGGCATCGTTGGGCGCGATCCGCCGCGCGCTCTGCAGCTGGCGTTCGGCGGCCGCATCGTCACCGCGCGCGACGGCGACGTCGACCAGCCCCAGCACAGCATTGACGTCGCGCGGCTGCTGCCGCCGTGCCTGCGCGTACAGGCGCTCGGCCTCGTCCAGGCGGCCTGCCTTCAGCGCGGCATCGGCCTGGTCCAGCTGCAGCCAGTAGCGGGTGCTGGCGATCAGGTCGCGCCACTTGTCATTGCTGTCGCCGGCCGGTGTTGCCTGCACCGCGCGCTGGAAGTAGGCGATGGCCTGCTCGCGGCGGCCCTGGCGCATCAACGCCATGCCCAACCCGCCAAGCAGGCCTGGCTCGCGTGGATAGCCTCGCAGCGCCTGCAGGAAGGCGCGCTCGGCGTCTTCATTACGGCCCGCGTCCAGCAGCTGCTGGCCGCGCAGCCCGGCGCGCCAGGCCGGGTCACTGACCCGCTTGTGCTGGTCCGCGTAGCGCTCGCGCACCAGTGCGATGTCGGCAAATGTGGGATTGCGGGTGATGAAGTCCTGCAGGCGGCGCACGCTGCGTTCGTCGGCAGCCTGATCCTTCAGATAGGCCCATTCGGCGTCGGCGGCCATGCCGCGCGCTTCCGGATTGCGCCCCATGCGCTGCAGCGCCGCCAGTGCCTCGCTGTCGCGTCCCGCAGCGAACAGCAGCTGCGACAGTGCCTGCAGCAGGGTGACATTGCCCGGGTAGCTGCGATCGAGCTCGGTGAGCGCACGGATCGCCGGTGCACGGCCTTCGGCCTGGGTACCGCGAAGCCGCCAGTATTCCAGGCCCAGCTGCAGGCCCGGCGGGTCGTCGTTGAACAGGCGCCGGTAGATCGCCAGTGCCTCCTCGCTGCGACCACCGGCGGCGAACAGGCGGGCCTGCTGCAGTTCCTGCTGCAGGTCGCCGCGATAGGCCTGCCACAGGCGTTCGCCGGCCGCCAGCTCGCGACTGCCTGCGCCGATCTGGCGCAGCCGTGCCAGCGTGGCTTCGGCATTGTCCAGCTTCTGCTGCGACAACTGCACTTCCAGGATCGCCACCAGCGTGCCGCGATCATCCGGTGCCAGCATCCGCAGCCGCGCCAACGCGTCTTCGATCAGGCTCTGGCGGCCGGTGGCCTCGCCGATTCGCACCTGCTGCAGCAGCCACTGGCGTTGCTCGGCCACCGTGCCTCCCGGTGTGGCCGGCAACGCCTGCGCCGCGCACGGGCCGGCACCGGCCAGTCCCAGCAGGACCAGCCCCGATGCCGTCACCAGCGGGTGCCGCGTGCGCGCCATCAGTGCCCCGGATCCAGGCGCTTGGCGGCCACCCAGCGCAGCGTGCGCCACAGCAGGAAGGCGAACATCAGCACCACCAGCGTGGCCAGTACCGCCAGCAATGCGGGATGGTCGGCCAGGTGGTACCACAGCAGCAGCCACCACGGCAGCGCGCCAACGTAGTAGTGCTCACCCACGAACTGGCTGTGGATGCCGGATGTGCGCAGGATCGCCACCGAGCCGGCAATCGCCTCGCGCTTGCCGGTATCACTGAGCGCGTCGTCGAGCAGGCCATAGTCCGCGGCATTGCTGGCGGCCAGCGAGACGATGCTGCGCTGGGCATGATGCGGCGACTGCATGCCGATGATCGCGGCAAACGGTGCCTGCGCCGTCACCGCAACCTCGGTCACCGCCGGGTCGCCATCGCGGCTGCCACGCCGTGCCTGCTCCATCGCCTGCTGCGGCGAAGGCGACTGGCCGTTCAGCAGCCGCGTGCGCTGGTCATCGATCAGCAGCGAGAGCTGCTGGCTGCCGCGCAGCTCGACCGGCAATGCGCCCAGCATCAGCAGGTCCGCATCCAGTGCGCTGGCCTGCTTCCAGTCATCGGACAGGCGCAGGCCGTAGGCGGGGTAGCCGGTCTGCACGCCCAGGCCGCCCACCAGGTTCAACAGCAGGCTGACCTGCGCCTCGCTGGCAGCGGGCGGCACCAGCACGACGGTCTCGGACAGGTCGGCCATGCGCGTGAACGGGAAACCGCTCAGGGCGAATGCAGACAGGTCCGGCAGGCCCATGTAGTGATGGAAGCCGGAGAAGTCGATGGTTGAATCTTCCTCGATCGCCGCCTGCAGGTTCGGTGGCAGCACGGTCTGGCAATGATCGCGCTGCGCACTGCCCATCACGCTGGCGAAGTTGAAGTCGAAGCGCAGCTGGTTGCGGTCACCCAGCTTGAGTGCAGGAATCAACAGGCGGCCATCGTCGGCACCGGCATCACCGGCCAGCACCGGCAGACGGATCTCTTCCAGGCCCTGCTTGCCGGTGCGCCGCACCAGCGGGAAGCTGGAAATGAACTGATCGTTGATCGCAACGCCCAGCCGCGACTCGTCGCTGCCGAAGGGCGGCGTGTAGCGGTAGCGCAGGTTCAGCGGAATGCCCTGGTTGCGCCAGATGAACAGATCCGGCGGCAGGTTGAGGTTGACCGTGATCGGCTGCGGCGACACACCGTTGGCATGCAGCTGCTGCGGATAGTCCAGCAGTTCGGCCAGGCGCACGGCGCGGTCGGTGCGCACCCAGTTCGGGGCGTCGTACGGCTTGCGCGGGGCCAGCGGCTTGATCTCGTCAATGCTGACCTGGCGCCCGCGGAACAGCACGTTGCCGGCCGCCATCGCGGCCACTGCCTTCTGCAGGTCGTCATCGTTGCGGCCCAGCACCAGCAGCAGCTTGCGCTGCGGGTCGTCCGGCAGTGCCATCAACTCGATCACCGGGCCCTTCACCGGCGCGTGGTTGCCGATCACCGCGGGGAACTTCCCGTTCACGGCCAGCACCACCGCGTGGCCCTTCCCGGGCAGCGCGCCGAAGCTCACCGGGAACCGCGCCTGCCGCCACCAGCCGGCGAGGCTGCCGAAGTACGACGACATCACCGCCGCCGCGCGCTGCTGCGCCAGGCTCGGGGTGCCGGCGAACACCACCGGCAGTTCGAGCCGCGCGGTGTCGCGCGGATCGAAGAACGGCAGCGGGAAGTTCGCCAGGTCGTCCTGCATCGCCAGCGGCTGCCCACCCAGGCGCAGGGTGCTGTTGCTGGACAGGTTGACCCACAGCGAACTGTGCGTGGGTTCTTCGCAGATGTCGGTGTAGTGGCCGACGAACTCCAGCCGCACCTGGTTGAAGTCGGCGATCAGCCGCGCATCCAGCGGCAGCTTGGCCTGCACCGGGCGCCCCAGCTGATCGTTGCTGATCGGCACCACGCCCATCATCGCGTCGTTGAGGTAGACCCGCAGATGCGACAGGGTCGGCAGCAACGACGGCGAAGGCGTGAAGCTCAGGTCCAGTTCCGCATCGCGCACCAGGCGGTCGCGGCGGACCTGGAACTCGAACGTGGTGGCGTTGCGCACGCCGGACAACAGTGTGTCCTGGCGACGCCCCAGCTGGGCAAACGTGCTCTGCCGCTGCCAGGGCCAGGCGCTGCCGGCCCAGGTCTGGGTCAGCGCCGCTGCCTCGGCCGGAACCGCGGCGGTGGCCGAGGTCGCGGGCAGCGCAGGCGGCGCTGCCACCGGCGCGGCATTCGCCGGTGCGGGCGGCGGCACCGGAGCAGGAGCACTGTTGCCGGATGCCACCGGCAGGGCCAGCAGGGGCAACAACAGCCAGCGCAGAGAAGACGGAATGCTCATGGACGAAGCCCTGGATCAGCGGCTGGGTCAGCCGGGTGGGAAGAAAGCGGACGTTGCGGGGCAAAGCTGGCGAGCCATCGCAGCAGGCGACGATTCCAGTGTGCCGGGCGGTCGAGGTCGAACGGAGTGAAATCGCCCATCCGGCGGTAACCGCGCCAGCCCAGGACCAGCACGCTCCACAGGCTGCGCGGCAGGCTCTTGGGTTGATAGCCGGCATGCCAGTCGAGCCATGCGTCCGCGCGCGCGAACGTGCACTGGGCGAACTCCACGCGCTGGCGTTCGTCCTCGAACAGCAGCAGCAGGCCCAAGCGGTGGCCGACGGTGCGCTGCACGCGTGCCGGGAAAGCGAATTCACGCCGCCCGCGCCCCAGCAGCACCTGTACCTGCTGGCCTTCGGCGAGCTGGGCATCTTCGCCCAGCTCGACGCCAACGCCATCGTTGGAGTAATCCTGCAGCACGCCACGCAGGCGCCGGCCATCGGGAATCTCCAGCGCCATCGGCAGGCGGGTGGTGACGCGATGGGTGCGCCGCACCTGCTGCACTTCGGCGGCCACGGCCAGCGCTCCGCCGATGATCAGCAGGTTGTACAGCACCCACAGCGAGCTGACGACCACCGTGCCGCGTTCATCGGCCGGCCCGTGCATGAACCGCCACACGGCAAAACAAAGGCCCAGCACATTCAGCAGTGCCAGCACCAGATAGGGCCGCGCCACCCGCCAGTCGAAGCGGTCACCGGCCTGGGTGCCGCCCTTGTCGGTGACGTTGAACTTGCCGCGCCCCGGGCTGAACAGTGCCACCGTGGTGGGCCGCGCGATGTACCAGGCCAGCACGGTCTCATACACCTCGCCCCAGAACGGGCGGCGGTACTTGCCCTGGATGCGGGCATTGGTGAGGCTGGCATGGGCCATGTGCGGCACCACGAACAGCAGGATGGCCAGCGCCGGGGCGTAGATGATGTAGACGTGCAGCAGCAGGAACGCCAGCGGCGCGGTCAGGAACACCAGCCGCGGGATGCCGGCAAGGAAATGCAGCATGGCGTTGGCATAGCAGAAGCGCTGGAACAGGCTCAGCCCCTTGCCCAGCAATGGGTTGTCGATGCGGAAGATCTGCACCATGCCGCGCGCCCAGCGGATGCGCTGGTTGACGTGCGCGCCAAGGCTGTCGGTGGCCAGCCCGGCCGCCTGCGGGATACGCAGGTAAGCCGAATTCCAGCCCTTGCGGTGCAGGCGCAGGGCGGTATGCGCATCTTCGGTGACGGTCTCGGTGGCGAAGCCGCCGATCGCATCGATGGCCTCGCGCCGCAGCACCGCGCAGGAGCCACAGAAGAAAGCCGCGTTCCACAGATCGTTGCCGTCCTGCACCAGCCCGTAGAACAGCTCGCCCTCGTTGGGATCGCTGCGGAACACCTGCAGGTTTCGCTCGAACGGGTCGGCGGAGAAGAAGTGATGCGGGGTCTGCACCAGCGCCAGCTTCGGGTCACGCAGGAACCAGCCACAGGTGATCTGCAGGAACGAGCGCACCGGCAGATGGTCGCTGTCGAAGATCGCCACCAGCTCGCCATCGATCAGGGTGAGCGCATGGTTGAGATTGCCGGCCTTGGCGTGTCGGTTGTCGGTACGGGTGATGTAGTTCACCCCGGCGCGCTCGGCGAAGGCACGGAACTCCTCGCGCTTGCCGTCATCGAGGATGTGGATGCGCAGTTTGTCCGCAGGCCAGTCCAGGCCCATCGCGGCGTACACGGTATGCCGTACCAGCGCCAGGTCTTCGTTGTAGGTGGGAATCAGCACGTCCACCGTCGGCCATTGCCGCACGTCGGCCGGCAGCGGCGCAGGTCGCCTGCGCAACGGCCAGGCGACCTGCACGTAGCCCAGCATCAGCACCAGCCAGGAGTAGGTTTCCGCAGCCAGCAGGATCACGCCGCAGACCAGGTCGAAGGTGCTGTTCCAGTTCAGCGTGGCGGTATAGCGCCACCACAGGTAGCGGCAGGAGACGGTGATCGACAGCACCACCAGCACCAGCGTGGCGTAGCGGCCCTGCATGCGCCGCACCAGCAGGGCGATGATCCACAGCAGCAGCACGAACACGAACTGCGCGACGTAGGTGAACGGCTGGGTGATGCACAGCGCCGCCAGCCCGAGCGTGAGCAACCCGATCAACAGCGTCAGCAGATGGCGCGAGCGCGGCGACAGGGCGCGGACCCGCTGCCCGAACCAGCCTGCGAAACGGCTGTTCCAGAACTCGCTGGGCGCATCGCTCATCGCCCGCAGATAGCGCAGCCGGCCTCGGCCTGCGGCGCCGCGAAGCTCGGCAATCCGCTGGCGGTTGGCGTCGGCCAGGCGCTGCCGCCGCTTCGACGCCTTCGGCACCAGCCGCACCACTGACAGCCAGGCGGCCTGGATCAGCAGGCGCAGCGGATCACCCGGACGCCAGCGACGGTCACCCTGGATCTGCGGGAAGGCGTTGCGCAGGCGCGGCGCGATCGACTGCCAGGCCGGTCCCTCCAGGCGCAGGAAGGCCCACCCGGTCCATTGCAGCAACCACAACAGGGCCCGCGTCGGCCAGGAGGCATGCACCCGCTCGCGCAGGCGCCCCCAGCCCAGGTAGTAGACCCGGGCGCCCATCAGGGGACGCCTTCGCGGTGCTGTCGCCGCGCCGCTTCAGCCAGGCACCACAGCACCAGGCCGTCGACGTCGGCCGCGGCCAGCGAGTTCGCTGCATAGCGCCCCAGCGGTTGCTTGCTGGCGAGTGCGGCCGGCACCCGCGCATCCTCATGCAACGGCTGCGGCACCAGCCGCTTGGCATGGGTGTGCAGCCACAGCTGCATCAGATCGCGCTGCACCGGAACGGCCGGGTCGTAGCGGTTGGCCAGCACCCGGCGCTCGTCGTCCGGCTGCCGTTGCAGGACCACATGACTGACCGGATCGACGCAGGCCAGGCGCAGCGGCAGGGTGCAGCGCGCGTGCTGGTTGATGGCTGCCGCATGTGCCGGCAGGCGCTGCGGCAGATCGAACAGCATCCAGTCGAACTGGGCCTGCAGCAGCGGCAGGCGATCGGCCCAGGTGGCGGGCGCCTGGCGCAGCTGCTGCTCGACCTGCATCGCGCCCTCGGCATCCACCCGGCCATAGGGCAGCACGGCCAAGCCGGGCGCGATGGCATAGGCGGCATCGCGCCAGTCGCTGCCGTCCAGCTGTGCACGCGCCCAGCCACCTTCGACATCGGCGGGCAGGCCCAGATGCAGGCCGAGCATCTGGTCGGGACTGCATTCCACCAGCAGCACGCGCTGGCCCTGGGCATGCAGGCCCTGCCCCAGCGCGGCCAGCACCGTGGTCACGCCGGTGCCGCCATGGACGCCCTGCAGGGACAACACGTTGCTCATCCGCACCGCTCCAGTTCCGCCAGCAGCGGCCAGCGCGCCAGCGCCTGGGCACGTTCATGCTGGGCCGAGAAATCCACGTAGGGCAGCTCCGGCATATCCAGGCTGCGGCGCAGCAGATCGATGTCGTCCTCTTCCACGGACAGGGTGGCGGGCACGGCAAGAATGTCGGCAGGCATCAGCGCGCATCCTCCGGGTAGGGGCTCCAGGTCTGGCTGCCCTGCAACTGCAGCCAGGGTTTGCCGCCGTAGTCGATGACCTTGGCGCCTTCGTTCTCCGACACCGAGGGCGTCTGCGGCAGGCCCTTGAGCAGGCTGTCCCAGTTGCGTTCGCTCGGCGGCGACTGCGCGTTGAGTGCGTAGACGCGCGAGACCAGCTCGGACACGGCCAGGTAGCTGCTCGGCTCGGGGATGTGGCGCGGGCCACCGGCCGCCGGTGCGCCCATCCCGACCAGCTTGACGCCCACCGGCACGTGGGTGATCGACGGGCTGGGAATCTCGCGCATGCCCGGAATCTGCATGCGGTCACCGTGCAGCGCGGCGCCATGTTCGGGGACCACCACGATCATCGCGCGCCGGCCGCTCTTTTCCACCGCATCGACAAAACCGGCCATGTCACCCAGCACCATCTCCGCGCGCGCCTTGTAGTCGGCGGCGTTGGATCGGCCATCGGCACCGACGATGCGATTGCCGTCATGCAGCGAGATCGTGTTGTAGAACAGCGCCACCTGCTGCGGGGCTTCGGCCAGCCGCTGCTTCCACCACGCCATCAGCACGTCGCCATCGCGGCGCAGTGGCGACTTGTCGAACGCCACCAGCGCCTTCGGGAAGGCGCTGATATCCATCGGCTGTGCCTGCAGCCCACCGTACTGGTGCAGCTCGCCGATGAAGTCGTCGAAGTGGCCATCGTGGTTCATCGCCAGCTCGCTCTGGAAGCCCAGCCGCTGCAGGTTCGAGAACAGCTGGCACTCGGCAGGCACCGGGTCGAACAGCTTGGTATGCGAGGTCTGGCCACAGCTGGCGCGCAGCAGCCGGATCGCCGCCGGGCCGCTGTAGGCGGTGGCCGAATTGAAATCGTCGAACACCACGTCCATGTGGTCGAGCAGGTTGTTCTGGCGCAGCCCGACTTCATCCAGGTCGCTCCACGCCAGCGAGCAGATGTTGAGGATGATGACGTCGAACGGAGCACCGCTGGCCGGTGCCGGGAAGCTGGTTTTCAGGCTGGCCTGCTGCTGGTAGAAACTGCTCAGCCACGCATTGAGCGTGTCGTTGTTGGCAGGCGGCAGTCCCCCTGTCGTCGCCCCGGCGGTCCCTGTGCTGGCCGCCGTGGCGGTGCCCTGCCCCCAGTTCCAGCCCGCCGGCATCGGTATCGCCATGACGGCCAGGCCAAGCATGCCCAGCACGCTCAGGGTGGTGATGCGCAGCCACGGCTTGAGCAGGAAGTAGGCCACCAGCAGCAGCGCGAGCACCGCCACCATCTGCCAGTTGATGAAGCGCTGGGCCAGTTCGAGCCAGTAGTCGGCCGAGAAATCCAGCACGCCTGGTTGCACCAGCAGGCGCTGGAACGGTGGCCACCAAGTGTCCTGGTAATAGAGCGCCACGCCTACCGGCACGGCAACGATGGTGCGTGCGATGCGTGCCCATCGCCAGCGCAGCGGAACCAGCAGCGCGCCCAGGAACAGCAGGTTGGGCAGGATCTTCAGGTCAAGCGCGCCCATCCAGGCCAGCACCACCTTGGACAGGAAATACAGGTTCCAGCCACGCAGGTCGGCCCAGGCGAACGGAGATGCGGGAACGTTCTGCGGACTCATGCAGCGCTCCGCGGCGCACGCTGGCGCACGCCGGCGCGGCGCAGATGGCGGGGCGGCAACCAGCGCGTGGCACGGCGGCGCAGCCCGCGCCACAGGGTGCCCAGCATGGCCCCGAAGGGAATCATCACGACCGCGCAGGCGACGATCAGGGTCCAGAGTTGCTGGTCGGTGGTCATGCGGTATCTCCCAGCCGCAGCGGCTTCGGGGCAACGACGGCCGGCGCTTCCCGCACCGGAGCCACTGCGGGCAAGGCAACCGGCGCCTCGGGCAGCAGCTCGGCGTCCGGATCACTGCCGCTCGGATTCATCGCGGCGATGTCGTATTCGGCAAGGCGCTGATAGCCGTCAAACAGTTCGCGCCATGGCAGGCGGAACAGGTTGCCCAGCGCCTGCTCGACCGCATCGCGGCGGCAGCCGAACAGGAACAGGCGGACCTGCCCGCGATAGATACAGGCAAGATCACCCTGGCGGCGGATGCGCAGCTGTTGCAGGGTCTGTTCGGCGCGCAGCCCGGCAACCGGCTGCAGGGCCAGCACCGCGCTTTCCACCGCGCTGCCGTCCTGGTCGATGCGTTCTGCGGCAATCTGGCGGAAACGTGCGGCATTGACCAGGCCGCTCAACGACGGCGGCCGATGGGCGCGGATCAGCGGCTCCGGGTCATCGGCCAGCTGGCCCTGCCAGCGCTGCCGCTGCACGGTTTCCAGCAGCGTCAGCAGGCGTGGCAGCGGCGTATCGGCCGGCACCACCAGGCTGCATCCGCACTGCATCAGCAGGCGTTCGTCGGCGTAACGCAGGCAGGGCTGAAGCTCGCGCACGACCAGCTTCAGAGCGGTGCCGCGCTCGCGGCGCAGGCGGTGCAGCAGCCGCGCCAGCGCGTCCACCTGGGCGTTCTCGTTGATGGCCAGCACCACGGTGGCCTCGCGCGCCTGCAGTGCGGCCGGCAGCAGGCCGGCCCAGCCCTCGTAGAGGCGCCATGCGGCGGACAGCGGCGGCGCGCCCTCCAGCACGTCGGCCTGGGCGAGGAAGACGTCGCGATCACTTCCGCTGGCAAGGCTGGCAGCCTCGCCACCGGTATCGGCCTCGGCCACGTGGCGCAGGCCCGTGCCCTCCTGCAGCACGCCAAAGGAACGCTGCGCGACCACGCCATGACTGTTCGACCAGTAATGCAGCAGCAGCTGCAGGGCACCGCGATGCGGGTGCAGCTGGGCCACGCCGGCACAGGCGCGGTTCAAGGGCAGCAGGCGCGGTGCCAGGGTGGCGACTTCGCCATGGCAGAGCAGCAGCACGATCTGGCCGGCCTGCCCGGCCCAGCGCTGCAGCCGTTCGCACCAGCGCGCCAGGCGCGTGTCATCCCAGCCATCCAGCGCGGCAACCGGAAACTGCACCAGGCTGAGCCCGGTAGCGGCGGACGCCACGCGTGGCAGGTCCTCTGGCAAGCCGCGCAGCGCCTGCTGCATGCCGTGGTGGGAACGCTGGAACAGGCGCAGGCGTGCCGGCCCCTGGTCGTCCGCCAGCAGCGACAGCATCGGCTCGGCGCCACGGCCCAGCGTCACCAGAACGGCGTCCTGCAGCGCAGCGGCGGTAGACAGCACGCCGGCACCAAGCAGGTCGGTCGGCGCGCTGCCGGCCGCGACGACCCAGTACAGGCCGCCCCCGCGCATCTCAACGAACTCCGAAGGCAATCCGGCAATGGCAAGGTGGGCTGCTGTCACGCCGGGTCCTTTCAACGCCCCTCAACCGGGCGGAAGGCCCGATGGCGGAGGCGCTGCGGTGAAGGGAAGGTCATTTCCATGACGCACATCACATTCATGTTTCTGTACGGTCATGATAGCTCCGATCTTCACGTTTGCGGCATCAAGACGCAGTCAACGCCGCCTGCGGAACAGGCGACGTGCGGGGCAGTACTCAGCGATGGAAAAAGCGGTGTTACTCGTACTGGATCGTGAACGTTGCCTGCCCGTTGGCGACACCGGCACCGACGGTCCCGGCCTGGGTCTGCACATAGCGGGCCCGCAGCGGCAGGCTCATGACACTGGTACCCGGCGCGGTGGTGCCGACATTGATGGCCTGGCCGAAGCGGACTTCGCGTTCGGTGCTGCCATCACGCTGCACCATCTGGATGCCGATGCGGGTCGCACTGTTGGTGGCCGCGCTCAGCTTCAGCACGCCGGGCATGTTCGAACTGTCCTGGTCGGCGTCGAGGCGTATGCCGATCTTGCTCTGGTAAGACGCAACGTTGCTGCCCTGGCAGTTCAGGCGGATCTCGAAGTCACGATCGACCGCGCGCGAGCCGACGCCGGTGAAGCTGGTGTTGGGCACGCTGCCGAAATCAACGGCGATGTTGCGGCTGCCAGCCTGCACTTCGCAGGTCGGGCTGACCACGGTGGTGCCCGAACCGCGGAAGGTCGAAGTCAGCACCGGGCGGCTGGGGCCGTCGCCATCGAAGTAGTAGGTGGTGAAGCGGCCGTTCGGCGCGATCACGCCCGAACCGGTCTGCGCGGCGGTCTTGATCAGCTGGATGCGGAACTGGCCACCGATCAGCGAGATGGTGGAGTTGGCGCCGAAGTTGATGGAATGCGGGTAATAGGTCTGGATCGCGCCGGAGTCGCGGAACAGGCGGATGCCCACACCGGCAACGCCGGTCTCGTAGACGTTGGCGAAGCCGGCCACCGGCCGCTTCTGCGGCGCATTGACGTACTCACCGGTCGAGCTGCCGCCATACCAGTAGTCACAACGGGCGACGTTGTTCTGCTGGTTGATCGGCACGCTGAGTTCCTTGATCACACCACCGACCGGCGTGCTGGGCAGGATCACGATCTGGCCCATGTCCATCTGCACATCCTGGGCAACGAAACCGTTGATCTGGATGCGGCAGGCGGCGCTGGCCTGCTGCGCCAGCAGCGCGCCACCGAGCAGGGCCAGCGTGGCCAGCAGCCTGCGGCCACGGAAAGGAATCATCGGCATGCTGCCTCCAGCGGAATGAAGCCGGTCTTGGACGCGTCGGCGCCCGCCGGAACCTGGTAATCAATGGTGCAGCGCTGATCGGCACCGGCGCCCCACTCCACCAGCAGGCGACCCTGGTTCTGTTCGCTGCGCACGTACAGGCGGCCCCCCTGGCTGACCATGCCCACCGGCTGGCCCTGCTCATCCTTGACCTGCGCGCCGAACGGCATGCTGCGGCCATCGGGGTTGCGGACCTGGATCAGCAGCGCGTTGCCCTTGCGGGTGTCGAAACGCAGGTAGCTGATGGCACCGGCGAACGGCGCGACCGACTGGCTGGTGCTTTCCAGCTCGACGTCGTGGGCCATGCCCTGCGGGTCGAGGGTGACGGTGTTGAGGCGGTACGGCGACACGTACGGCACCACCGCGTAGCCGCGGCCGTCCACGCGCAGGCCCGGGGCGTTGCTGACGATGGCATCGCGCGCGCCCGGTGCTTCGACCAGCACCATGGTGTCGCCGCGCTGCGGGGTGAAGGTGAAGCCACCCGGATGCACGACCACGCTGCCGTTGGCACCGACCGAGGCCTGGCGGAAGTCACGCGAATGGCTGTAGGTCGCGTTCAGTGCCGAGTAGCGGCTGCGGTACTCGACATTGCCGACCGCCGTGGTGCCACCCTCGCGCGAATCGGACAGGGCCGCGCCATAGCTGAAGTTGTTGTCGACACCGGCAGAACCGGTGATGCCGACGCGGCTGTTGTCGTAGCCGCCGCGGTCGCGCATGCCGAGGTCGGCACTGAACGACACCGGGTGGGTGCCACGGCCCAGCGGCACGCTCATCGACAGCAGGTACTGGGTGTCGGAACGACCGAGCACGCCTTCTTCGGTACGCAGCGCGGAGAAACCGAAGTTCACCGAACGCCAGGCGTTGTTGTAGCCTACCTGGTACTGCTTGGAGGTGCCGGCGCGGTCGTAGAAGTCACGCACCGAGCCGGTCACGTACAGCGCGCCGCCGCGACGGCCCAGCGGCTGGTTCAGCGTTACCTGGAACTGGCTGCGCTGGCGGCCACGGGTGGTCGGATCGATGCCGCGCTTGTCCGAGTCGCGGCCATACAGCGCGTCCTGCAGGCTGTAGAAGCCTTCGGTCGAATAGCGGTACGCGGCCAGGGTCAGGTTGGTCCCGGTCTCGCCGATCATGTTGCTGTAGCTCAAGCGCACGCTGGCACCGGTGTGGTTGCCGTAGTGATCGAACGAGGTGCGCGCATGGGTGACGTCGGCCGCGAACGCACCGACCGGCGTGGACAGGCCCACGCCGTACAGCAGCGACAAGTAGCCATCGCTCAGCGCACTGCCGCCGTAGAGGGTCAGCTGGTTGCCGATGCCGCGCTGGTAGGTACCCTGCACCAGCCACGGCTCATCGGCCAGCAGCTTGTTGCGGACCTGGCCGGCGGTCAGCGCGTAGCGCGACACGCCTTCGCGCAGCATCTGCGGCACCGAACCGAACGGCACCTTGAATTCGCGGCGACGGCCATCGGCCTCGATCACGCTCACTTCCAGGTCGCCGCCGTAGCCGGTCGGGTACAGGTCGTCGATGACGAAGCTGCCCGGCGACACGGTGGAGGAATAGATCAGCTGCTGGTTCTGGCGCACTTCAACGCGCGCGTTGGTTTCGGCGATGCCGCGCACGACCGGCGCGTAGCCGCGCAGCGAGTCGGGCAGCATGCGGTCGTCGCTGGCCAGGCTGGCGCCGCGGTAGCCGATCGAATCGAACAGCTCGCCGGTGGTGTAGGCCTCACCGATGGTGAGCATGCCACGCACCTGCGGGATGCCGCGCTGCGCGTAGGTGGCGATGCTCTGCCAGTGGCGGCCATCGCCCTCGGACCAGGTCAGGTTCGAGTCGTGGCGGAACTGCCAGCCGCCCAGGTTCAGGCCGGCATTGAGGCCGAGGTAGGCGCTGCGGTTGCGCTGGCCACCTTCGACGCGGCTGTCGCTGTCGATGGCATTGAAGCTGTAGCCAACGAAGCCGGCGTTGATGCCACGGTCCCACAGCGCCGGGTTGACGTAGCCGCGCGCTTCGCGGCGCAGGAACACCTGCGGGATGCTGAGGTCGTAGCGCAGGTTGCCGCTGTCGTAGATGCCGTAGGCATTGGCCATGCGCTGCTGCACCGGCACGCAGCTGGTCTTGTCTGTCGGCAGCGTCGGGTCCTGCTGCAGCAGCACGGCCTCGCTGTCCACGCCCATTTCTTCCAGCATCGGCAGCGGCAGGCACGCATCGACATGGCCCTGCGCGTCGGCCTTGAACTGCAGGTCGCGACGGCCCTGCCAGCCACCGTTGACGTAGACGTCGACGCGGTAGGTGCCGGCCACCATCGGGTTGCCATTGCTGAAGGCCGCCAGGTCGACCTGCTTGGCCTGGCCGGACAGGAAGCTGGAATTGAACTGGGCCGATTCCGGGGCACGCGCATTGGCTGCGCCGCTCTGCGCCATCAGCGCCTGCTCGCCCAGATTGGCCGGCGCTGCCAATGCCCATCCTGGGCAGGCCACGCCAGCTGCCAACAGGCAGATCGCCTGGTGGATCGACAATGTCAATCTGTTTCCGATCACACTGACATTCCTTCAATTCGCCGCGCGGCGGCGGTGGCGGGATGCGCTGGCCCTGGGCCGGCGCGGCGCGTTCAGCCCCCGGTGCTGCCGAGGCGGATCGTGTGTTCCACCCGGCCGCCGTAATCGTTGATGGTGATGAAGCGCACCTGGTCGGTGCCCGCCGGCGCGGCGAACTCCAGGCTCTGCTTCGGCGCGACCATTGCGCCCTTGTCCTCGACGGCCTTTTCGCTGCTGCCGGTCACGGCATGCACTTCGGCCAGCGTGACGTGGAACGGACTGGGGTTTTCCACGCGCAGGCGGTCGCCCGTGCGGGTCCAGCGCAGCGCTGCCGGTGCGTCGTTGGCGACGCCCTTCAGGCCCTGCGGCCGGTAAAAGAGCTTCAGGCGCGAACGGAACGCGACCTGCAGGTAATTCTGTTCGCCCGTGTTGTCGGCGTTGTCCGGCGACGGCGGCACGTCCAGCACGTTCAGCCAGAACACCGACTCACGATCGGCCGGCAGTTGCGCACCGGAGAAGATCACGCGCAGCGCCTGGCTGCGGCCCGGCTCGACGCGCGCGATCGGCGGCGTCAGCACGAACGGGGCATCGCTGGTATCGGCGGTCTGGTTGGCATCGCCACTGTCGATCCAGGCCTGCACCAGGGCCGGCGAGTCGCCCACGTTGTCGACCTGCACGGTGACTTCGCGCGCCTGCGCCGGGTAGATCACCCGCGTGCCATTGACCACCACGCCGGCCAGTGCGTCCTGGCAGAAGGGCAGCGTGAACGCTGCCAGCAGCAGCGCCCGGGGAAAGAATGCTTTCATCGGAAGTACTACGCTCGAGAGGTGTGGCCAGCGGCCGTGGAGCACTGGCCGGCGCGTACGCCGGCCAATGCGGGTACGGCGACGATCAGTTGTAGATGATCGTGTACTTGACGCTGCTGGTGACGTCGCCCGGGGTGGCGGCGGCAGTGGCGTAGTACTCAGCGTAGTAGTTCAGGTCGGCCGAGCCGTCGGTGCCGACGGTGACCCACTGCGAGTTGGTCTGGGCCAGGCCAGCGCCGGCAGCCTTGATCGGCAGGAACTGGTTGTTGGAGCCCAGCAGCTGCAGCTGCACGTTGGTGGCAGCGTTGGCCGAGGCCTGGTTGACCAGGCGGCCGCTGTTGAAGTCGACGGTCGAACCCGGCTCGAAGTAGGTGGCGACGTTGCCGGCGCTGCACTTGGTCAGGTTGATGGCGAACGGGGTACGGCCCGCAACGGCACCGGCGGTGGCCAGGGTGTTCTTGGACACGGTCGGCAGGTTGACGGCGAAGTCCTTGCCGCCCGGGGTCGAGATGGTGCAGGTCTTGTCGGTGACCTTGCCATTGAAGGTGATGGTGCCGTCGGCGGCATTGGCGGCCAGCGGAGCGGCGGCCAGCATCAGAGCGGCGATGAGAGTGTTCTTGTGCATTCGCTTTTACCTAACCCTACTGAAGAGATGAGAAGTAGAGGAGGAAGCAAGGAGCACTGCCGGGCTAACAAGACCCATCCTTGCGTCTCACCTGTGGCCGGACTCGGACATACCTTCCCCTGAATCCGTGACGCAAGTATAGGCACAAGTGTGATGAAAGTCTCATTATTTTTATGAACGCCAATTTATTGACGGCTCAAATGTGACGTGCTAAGCGGAATGGCGCCCTGTGGGGCGTGGAGGATTTGACGCGGGCCCGGTCGGGCCGCAAACGACGTTCAATGACGCATTGAGTGGCGCACCCGGCATGCACGGACTCCGGCCTTTTTCAGGCGGAAATCAGCTTCTTTGATGCGCATCACTCTTTCTTGGTGATGGCCCTAGCAGATTCGAACTCGTCCTATTAAAGGCTGATCGAAGCTGTCGCTAACTAGGACACACCGAACCAGAGAACGTGTCATGAGGAACTCCATTCTGCTGTGCGTGGCCCTGATGTCCGTCAGTGCGCTGGCCCAGGCCAGCAGCGGCAACATCCGTTTCAGCGGCCGCATTGCCGAGCCGGGCTGCACGACGAACCTGTCCCAGGGCGAACTGAGCCTGGCGGCCTGCCCGCCGTCGGCCAAGGGCTCGACGGTGGAAGTGACGGCGCTGGCCGATGGCCAGGCTGCGACGCTGCGCGACGGCAAGCGCCAGGGCCAGAAGCTGTCGGTGTCGGCCAGCGCGATGCGCGCCGGCGATATCGCCTTCTCCGAACGCTACCGCGTCCAGGCTTCGCAGCAGCAGCCGCTGCAGGGCGCCTATCTGGTGGTCGTCGACTACCTGTAAGCGCCCGCCCTCACCGGCGCGGTCATTCCGGCTGCGGCAGCTCGAAGACCTG
Organism: Stenotrophomonas sp. Sm6012; assembly: GCF_030985895.1. Taxonomy (NCBI): domain Bacteria; kingdom Pseudomonadati; phylum Pseudomonadota; class Gammaproteobacteria; order Lysobacterales; family Lysobacteraceae; genus Stenotrophomonas; species Stenotrophomonas sp. Sm6012. Next base: position 34,210 of record NZ_JAPTFX010000031.1, read on the forward strand.
GCGCAGGTAAGCCAGGTAACCCGGGTCGTCGCACATGCTCTTGCCCGGCGAATCGCTGAGCTTGGCCACCGGCTGGCCATTGCAGCGGACCATCTTGATGACAATGTTGAGCGGCGTCGGGCCCAGATCATTGGTCAGGTGGGTGCCGACGCCGAATGCGACCTGGCAGCGACCGCGGAAGTAGTCGTACAGGCGCATCACCTTGGGAATGTCGAGCCCATCGCTGAACACCAGCACCTTGCTGCGCGGATCGACGCGGCGCTGCTGGAAGTGCGCCAGCATGCGGTCGCCCCAGTCGAACGGATCGCCCGAATCATGGCGGACGCCGTCGAACAGCTTGCAGAAGTACATGTCGAAGTCGCGCAGGAACGCGTCCAGGCCGACCACGTCGGACAGCGCGATGCCGAGGTCACCGCGGTACTCGCGCGCCCACGATTCCAGTGCCGCCACCTGTGAGTCGCGCAGGCGCGGGCCCAGCGCCTGGAACGCCTGCAGGTACTCATGGGCCATGGTGCCGTGTGGGGTCATGCCGTACAGCCGGGCAAAGTGCACGTTGCTGGTGCCGACCAGCTGCGGGCCGAGGGCATCGCGCAGCAACGGCAGCAGGCGCGCGTGCCAGTCACGCGAATAGCGGCGGCGGCTGCCGTAGTCGGCAATGCGGCATTGCTCGAAGCCGGGGGTATCACGCAGCAGCGCGGCCTTGGCCTGCAGCCGGCGCTCGCCCTCGGCGAAGTCGGCCGTGGTGGTGTTGCGGAACCAGACTTCGTTGATGATCGCCAGCAGCGGCACTTCGAACAGGATGGTGTGCAGCCACGGGCCGGTGATGTCCAGCTCGATCTCGCCAGGCACCGCCTTCGACGCGCGCAGCTGGATGTACTTGCGGTCGAGATGGAACAGGCCGAGGAAATCGGCGAAGTCCGGCTTTACGAAACGCAGGCCCCGCATGTAATCCAGCTCTGCGTCACTGAAGCGCAGGGTGCACAGGTGGTCGATTTCTTCGTCGATCTGGTCGATGTAACGGGCCAGGTCGATGCCGGGGGTGCGGCACTTGAACCGGTACTGCACCTGGGCGCCGGGGTGCTGATGGAGCACCGCCTGCATCATGGTGAACTTGTACAGGTCGGTGTCGAGCAGGGACTGGATGATAGGCATGGGGCGGATTATGCGCCCGCCGGGGTGAACCGGGGGTCCGCCGCCGCCCTCTGCTACAGCGACCTGCGCAGCAGGCGTGGTACCAGCATCAGCGCATGCGCCCAGATCGCCGCCCATACCGCAGCCCGTACCGGCAGCGGGCGCTGCTTCGCCTCGAATTTCCGGAAGTAGCGCCACAGGCCCTTGTGCTTGTGCCACTCGACGAAGAACGGCCGCGAGCGGCTGGAGACACCGCGGACGTGGGTCACCTGCAGATCGTTGGCGATCGCCACCACCGCGCCGGCCTCGCGCGCACGGCGGCACAGGTCCAGGTCTTCGGCATGCAGGCGGTAGCCCGCATCCCAACCGCCGATGCGGTCGAACAGTACACGCGGCATCATCAGCAATGCACCGGACAGCGCCGGCACGCGCTGCAGGGCCTGGTGCGGATCGCGCGGCACCGCCAGTTTCGAACCCCGGCCGGGCGACCGCAGCATCAACAGGAAATCAGGATCGCGACGGCGTACCGCCTCGTCGGCCCGGCCATGCTCGTCCAGCTGCTCGACGCCGAGCAGGCAATCGCCCAGCGCCTCGGCACGGCGGCGCAGCTCGGCCAGGGTATCCGCTTCGACCATCAGGTCCGGGTTGATGAAGGCCAGCCACGGGCTGGCCGAGTCGGCCACGCCCTGGTTGTTGGCGGCGGCAAAACCGGGATTGTCCGGATTGCCGACGAAGCGCACACGGGCATCATGGCTGGCATGCCGCTGCACGATGTCCAGCGTGCCATCCAGCGAACCATTGTCGATCACCCGGATCTCGGCCACATCCTGCGCCTGGCGCAGGCGCGAGAGGCAGGCATCGATGGTGCTGCCACTCTGGTAGGTGACGACGATGGCGGCAATGGCAACATTCAAGCAGGTGGCTCCGGCGCGGGCGGGACGAACAGGTCGCCCTGTTCGCGCGGCATTATCGCCTGCTGCATGCGCTGTTGCAGGTCGGCACGCAGTCCATGCAGCGGATCATGCATCAGGAAGTCGGCCAGCCGTGGCACCCAGCCCGGCCAGCGCGCGGCCAGCGCTTCAAGATCACCGTCGCGGCTGATCGCCTCCCCTGCCCGGCTGACGAAGGCGGTCTCGCACAGCACGTTACGCCATCCCAGCCCGGCCATGCGCAGGCTGAGATCAACCAGTGCAGCGTGCCAGCCGGCGTAGCTGTCCACATCCAGGCCACCGGCACGACGGCGCGCATTGCCGCGCACCAGTACCGCATGGGTGACCGCTGAAGGCAGTTCCGGATGCAGCGTCGGCAGCGTGGCACAGGTGTGCGCCAGCACGGCCGGGTCCTGGGGTTCGGGATTGATCTCGCCCAGCCGAGGCCAGGCCGCCGTTTCCCCGGCATTGCACCATGGCGTCGCGGTGGCGATGGCGGCATCGCGGGCGAAGGCGTCCTGCAGCTGCTGCAGCCAACCCGGCGCCGGCACGCTGTCCGGTGCCAGCACTGCCACGTCCAGGCCATCGCAGGCCCGCAGCATTTCATCAAGGTGAGCGACTTCGCCCAGCGGCCGTGCCCGCCGGGTGTATTCGGCCTGCAGCGGCGTATGTGCCAACCAGTGTTCCACCACTGCCTGCGCACGCGGACCGGTCTGCGCATCGTCGGCCAGCCAGACCGCGGTACCCGCTGCGGTGCCGGCATCCAGCGCCGCCAGGCAGCGGTCGAGCGCAGCGTCGTCCACGCACAGCGGCAACAACACGATCGCCCCCATCCCGCCTCCGTGGTTGTCGGTGCCCACAGCGTAGCACCGGGAGGGTATCGGCCGGGTTGCACCCGGCGCCTGCTTCAGGCCAAGGCAACAGCAACAGCCGGAGCAGAAGCTGGGTTCCTGGGGTTGGCGGGGTGGGTCCGGTTGCGGGGGACGCCGTAAACCCGTCCCTGGGGGCTTGGCCG